>JBFIID010000069.1:0-10057 GCA_041601415.1 Gammaproteobacteria bacterium | reverse complement strand
TGATGTCCTGTTATTTTTTGTGATTCTTTCATTGTCCCGCTTGCGTAAGCGTGCGATTGCGCTCGCAGATAAACGCATGACTGAGCTGGCTATGAAGGAAATGCAGTTCAAATCTATTTCTGATACAGCCTACGATGGCATCGTAACCATGACAGAGAGCGGTACGATTACGTATGCCAACAAGTCAGCCACTTCTATTTTTGATCTATCTGCTTCCGATCTTAATGGCCGCAAATTTATCAGTCTGTTTCCAGAAGCCTGCCAACAGGAAATTAACGAAATATTTCAGGCGCAAAGACTTAGCAGTGATAGTTCGGAGACAGTCTTGAGCCCAATAGAAGTCTTCGCCATGCGCGCAGAGAATGAAACTTTCCCGCTGGAGTTGATTGTTGGTCATTGGAAACAGGCGGGCACGCTTAATCTCACCGCCGCATTTCGTGACATTACAGAACGACACCGTGTAGATGTTTTGAAAAACGAATTTATTTCTACCGTTAGCCATGAGTTGCGTACACCACTCACGTCGATATTTGGTTCACTCGGGCTGGTAAAGAGTGGCAAGTTGGGACCGCTGAGCGACAAAATGTCGAATATGCTGGATATTGCCTACACCAACTGTGAACGTTTGACTCGACTGATCAATGACATCCTTGATATTGAAAAGATGGCGCAGGGAAAAATGTTATTTGATTTCCAGGAGCATAAGGCCCTGTTCTTGCTTGAACATGCGGTAGCCTCTCTAGAGGAGGTTGCTCGTAAGAAAACGGTGACACTGGCCTTATGTCATGAATGTGATTCCAGCATATTGGTCGATCATGATCGTTTCACTCAGATCATGACTAACCTGCTGGGTAATGCTATTAAGTTTTCTCCTCCGGATGAGTCGGTGACAATTAAGGTTTCAGCGCATGCTGGGCAGGTTGAAATTGCGGTCACTAATCTCGGACCGGAAATTCCAAAAGAGTTTCAGAGCCAGATCTTTTCACGCTTCGCACAGGCGGATGCCTCAGATACGCGTAAATTCGGAGGTTCAGGACTGGGACTCAGTATCGCAAAAAGTATGGTCGATAAGATGGGCGGTAATATATCGTTTACTTCAGATGCGATAAAAGGGACTACATTTGTTGTTAGCTTTCCCGAGTCGAAAACTTCTGAGCTTATGAATGCCTGAAGCCAGGTGCGGATTTCACTCATTCTTACGGCGGGGCCTATGTTCTACAGTCACTGGTCATTACAGGTTCAACTGTAAGTGAGCAGTGGCCATTTTCCATCATGGTTCTCTCTGTTCATATAGCTGCAAACGCGTTTCTAAGGCTTCAATTTTATCCAGTAGATCCAGGGCCAGGGCAACACCGGCTCGATCGATGCCGAGGTCACGTTGCAGGTGCATGGCGGTGCGTGCTCTTTGCAGGCTAGTGGCAGTGAAGCGCCATTGTGTCTGTTGATTACGTAGTGGCTTTTTACCAAGGGGTTCCAGCACACCTTCCTGTACCAGTTCGATCACCCATTCTGCCGGGCTGGAGCAGGCCCGGCAAAGTTCATTCAGTGTTATTTCAGTTTGCTCGTCGAGCAGGGATCCTTTCAGTATTTTCTGTGTCATGGCGATTACACTCCCAGATGTCTGCGTGGGTTATAGGCCAGTTCCTGCTGCATCTTGCGGTAAAGTTCTCTGGCGGTCTCACTGTCAGCGGGTGGCAGGGTGATGTGCGGGGTTACATAGAGGTCTCCCGCTGGCTTGCCGGGAATGCCGCGTGCTTTTAAACGAAGTTTCTGACCCGTTTGGGTACCCGCGGGAATTTTCATATCCACTTTGCCATCCGGTGTCGGCACCTTCAGGCTTGAGCCCAGTGCGGCCTCCCAGGGGGTTATCGGCAGGTCGAGGTAGACGTCATGACCATCTACCTTGTAGATGCTGTGGGGATTGAAAATAATTTCCAGATACAGGTCGCCTGCGGGCGCCTTACCCATGCCGGGTGATCCCTGACCAGTCAGCCTTATGCGCTGCCCCTGTTTCACGCCTTTGGGGATCTTTACCTTAAGACTTCGTTGTCTGGTGACGACATGGCCATTGTTATCCAGTTCTGGCGTTTGCAGGTTGATGTTGCGAGTGGCTCCCTGATAGGCGTCTTCCAGGTTGATCATGACGCGTGCGTGATGGTCTTCTCCACGTGCGTTAAAGCCTCCCTGTTGGCGCCCTGGATGTGCGGAGCCAAAGCCTCGTCCAAACAGAGATTCAAAAAAATCACTGAACTGCGCTTCATCTCCACCGGTAAAGTCGCCTCCCCTGAATTCAAAACCGGCGTTCCAGTCAGGCGGTGGCTTGAAGTCCTGACCGGCTTTCCAGTTGGCACCCAGTTGGTCATAGGCGGCACGTTTTTCCGGGTCTTTGAGTGCCTCGTAGGCTTCGCCCACTTCCTTGAAACGGGCTTCTGCCTCGGCTTCCTTACTGACATCGGGATGGTATTTTCGCGCCAGTTTTCGGTAGGCGCGTTTAATCTCATCCTGACTGGCGTCTTTGTTGACGCCCATGATCTTGTAATAGTCTTTAAATTCCATCGCGTGCTCCGGCGTAGGGTAAGTAACCTGCCAGATGAAATATTACTGTGCCTTAACAGTGCGCTACAACTGCTCTAATGACTGCGCTATAGACTCAAAACTCTCGATGCGGCGCTGGCTGATGTCTCCACGTTTCTGTGCGTCCAGTAATTCGCAGCCGGGTTCGTTCCGATGCAGGCAGTTGCGGAATTTACAGCCCCCCAGGAAGGGACGGAATTCCCTGAAGCCATGCAGAACCTGATCTCTATCCATATGCCAGAGTCCGAATTCCCGCACACCCGGAGAGTCCACCAGATCGCCACCGTTGGGGAAATGGAACAGGCGCGCGGTGGTGGTGGTATGCATACCTTCGCCGTGCTTTTCGGAAAGTTCACCAACCCGGGTGTCGACACCGGGTAGCAGGGCATTGATCAGGGAGGATTTACCGACTCCGGATTGCCCAACGAAGACACTGATACGATCTTTTAGCACGTTCTGTAATTCATCAAGCCCATGCAGTGCCTTGGTGGAGGCCTCGAGTACGCGGTAGCCAAGCTGTGGATAGATGGACAGCAGTTCTTCGACCCGCGCACGATTTTCATCATCCAGCAGATCAATCTTGTTCAGCAGGATCAGTGGTTCAATCGAGACAGACTCTGCCGCCACCAGATAGCGGTCAATGAGGTTGGCATGGGGTGTCGGTAGTGGCGCAAGGACGATGACGATGAGATCAATATTGGCGGCGATGGGACGAAGTTGTCCACGCATATCCGGGCGCGAGAGCTCGGAGTGCCTGGGCTGTCTGGCGACGACAACGCCGGTTGGTTTACCGTCGCGCCAGATGACCTGATCGCCGGTCACCAGGCTGTCGAGGTTGGCGCGTAGATGGCATCGCACAATATTGCCTGCTTCGCTGCCCTGCTGGCATTCCACATCGACCTGACTGCCATAATGCGAGATCACCAGTCCGGCCTGTTCGTCGCCGAGTTCTCCTTCATTCAGTTGCTGGTCAATAACGCCCGCGCGTTTACTGGAACGCTCCGCGCGTTCTTCCTGAATCTTGCGTACGCGCCAGGCCTGCTTGCGACTCAGCTTTCGTTTTGACATGACTGTCCTGTCAGGGAGAGGTGTTTATGCATGCGGTCTACTATACGGCGGAAGAGGGGGGGAAAGATATTCCATCGGTTCTACTGCGATTTTTCGTCTTATAAAAAAAGGCCCCTGAGGGCCTTTTTGTTTTGCTTCTGTGTACAGATCAGTCGAGTTTGAGAACACCGGTGTTTTCACTGCCATCGGAGCTTTCATCAATGAATTGATCGAAGCCCAGATCCGGTGGCGAGCCATCGTAGATATCGTACAGACGTTGCTGACGATAGGCCTCGCGGGTAAAGGTGTAAGGATCGAGTGCGGCTTCGTCACGCACTGCCGAGGCCTCCAGCAGATTGGCTCTGCCATTGATCACGTTGAGTACGGTGAGAGGTATGGTGATAGAGCTGGTCAGGTAGAACAGCGGATTCAGGTAACTGCTGGTGACCAGGTTGGGCGCATCACGTACCGAGTTTGGTCCGAAGAAGGGCAAAACCAGATAAGAGCCTTCACCCGCACCCCAGGTACCCAGGGTCTGTCCCAGATCTTCATCGTGTTCTTCGAAGCCGAGACTGGTAGCGACGTCAAACAGTCCCAGTACACCGACAGTCGTATTGATCGCAAAGCGACCGGTATCCGAGAATGCCTGCCCAAATTTGCCCTGCAGCAGATCATTCAGGATGACGTTCAGATAGGAAATATTATCGAAGAAGTTTGTCACGCCCTGACGCACAGGTTTTGGTGTGTATCTGGCGTAGCCTGAGGCGACGGGTTGCAGAACGGCCTTGTCGAGGCTGTCATTCAAATCGTAGGAAATGCGGCTTGCGCTTTCGAATGAATCACTGGTCTGCGTTGTGGCACAACCCGAGAGTAATGCGAGCGCAAAGAGCAGCGCAAGCAGGGTTCCTGATTTAAAACGTGTGTAGATTTCCATTGATTACCTCGGCCTGTGTTTCAATTCGATTATTGCTTGTTATTGTAGAGTTCTAATTTTTGATCCAGTGCCAGCAGTAGGGCATCAAATCCATCGTTTTTAATAATCGACCGGTATTCCGATCTCTTTAAAGACAGATCACTGATACCCTGCGCTATCACGTTAAGAATCCGCCAGTCGCCATCGTTCGCCTGCACCATGTAATCGAGGCTGACTGAATCACCATCCGATTTGATCAGTCGTGTGCGGACAATGCTTTGCCCCGGCTTTTTCTCATCGACTTCATCTATCACGAATGATTCGCCACTGTAGCCACTAAAACGGCTCGCATAGGTGGCAATACTTAAAGCGGAAAATTTATTCAGAAAATCTTGTTGTTTTTCTGCTACAAGTGTTTTCCACTCTCTACCGATGACAATTCGTGCGATGGAGTCGAAGTCGAATTCTGCCAGAATCACCGGTTCCAGAATACTGTACCGCGACTGAAATCCTGCGGCGTCATCCATTTTCATCGCTTCAATCAGTGAGTTGTGCAGGGTATCCACCGTCAGACTGGCGGTATCTGCGGACATCGCCAGTTGGCTCTGGCAGAGAAATAGCAGAGCCAGAATTAGTCGTGATTGACGGATGCGCATGGTAACAGGCGAGATTCCCTCATCCCTTCGCTGTTGTACGGAGGGTGAAAATACCACATTCATGAAATGATGGAAAACCTCTTTTAGTCCGTGCTTCAAAGTCATTTTGTGTCCTTGCTGGTTTGTTTATCGGTCTCGGGATTCAGACTGTTGTTTGGCTGCATCAGTTCAGGTGCAGGGCAATCTATTCGTAAGTGCGGCCTTTCCAGGCGGAGCGCGTACCCTGCCAGAATCGCAATGCAGAACTCCATGTCATCAGCAGGAACAGCACTCCAATGAGTGGCATGCTTAAGGCCCAGAGCGGCGATAGGCCGTAATAACGCAGCACGGGTAAATAGGACAGCGACATAAACAGGTAAGCGAATCCGCCCACTAGCTGACTTGTGGAGTCTGTCATCAGCAGGCCGGTGATCGGGCTGATGAAGGCCAGGAACATCAACACAGTACAGACCAGTAACAGGATCAGGGAATAATGTAATTGGGTGAACGCAGTGCGCGTGACCATCTGCCAGATACTCGCCAGATCGGTATAGCGGCGGGTACTGATGGCGGAGTGACTCAGGCCGATCCAGGTCTTGCCACCGTTTGATTTAATCTGTTTTGCCAGACTGCAGTCGTCAATCAGGGCCGATTTCAGTGCGGCAAAGCCACCGCTGTCCTCGAGACGATCGCGCTTTAGCAGGATACAGCCACCGGCAGCGGCCGCGACCCGGGGAAAGGGTGAGTTCGATAGATGAAAGGGATACAGCAGTTTGAAGAAGAAAATGAAGGCCGGCATTAGCAGACGTTCCCAGCCCGATTCCATGCGCAGGCTGACCATCAATGAGGCCAGATCCAGTTGCCTGTCATCCATCAGTTGTTTCAGGGCAGGCAGGATGCCGGGTCGTAATTCAATATCGGCATCCAGCAGCAGGAGACGGTCGCTGCGGGCATGCTGGCGACCCTGTTCCAGCGCCCATAATTTCCCGGACCAGCCGGCCTCCAGATTCACGCCCTGAATGATCTGCAGATTGTCGAGTTGCAGGGCGGCGGCCAGTTCAGCCGTACCATCATCAGACTGGTCATCGATCAGAATGATCTGTAGTCCGGCTCCCTGTGAGGCGAGACAGCTTAGTGTGTTCTGGATTGATTCGGCTTCATTTCGAGCCGGTATAAGGACGGTGATGTCCGACAGATCCGGCACTGCCGGATCTGTCGGGGAGGGACTATCGAGGGATTCGCGTGTTGACCACGGGCGCCAGGGCAGTAGCAGTACGCTGAGCCAGATCAGACACCCGCCCCATGGCAGGTAGGCCCAGTCCATTCACGCTACTTGTCGGGTGCTACTGCAACTCTTGCCAGCGGCGGCTTCACCGCTAGCTTCCGGCTCATCCTTGTAAAGGATGGGTAATTCCGGGGCCATTGGGCCGTCGGTCTTTGGACCGGCGAGGAATACTTTAAGAGCCTTCAGCGGATGATTAAAGGTGTCGTTGACGGCGGTTGGTTCATAACCACAGTGCACCATGCAATCCGCACACTTGCGATTTCGTCCGGTGCCGTAGTTTTCCCACTGGGTTTCTTCCATTAACTGCTTGAAGGAGTGGGCGTAGCCGTCATCCACCAGCAGATAGCAGGGTTTCTGCCAGCCGAATACGTTACGTGTCGGGTTGCCCCAGGGGGTGCATTCGTAGGTCTGGTTACCGGCCAGGAAGTCCAGATACATGGTGGACTGGTTGAAGACCCAGTCGCGGCCTTTACCCAGCTTAAACAGATCGCGGAACAGTTGTTTACTGCCCTGTCGCTGCAGGAAGACGTCCTGTTTAGGTGCATGTCCGTAGCTGAACCCGGGTGAGATGGTTACACCTTCGACGCCGAGTTCCATTGCCGCGTCCATGAACTCGGCCACTTCATCGGCGGTTTCATTCTGGAACAGGGTGCAGTTGACGGTTACCCGGAAGCCTTTCTCTACGGCGGTTCTGATCACGGCGGTGGCCTTCTCATACACGCCTTCTCTGCACACAGAATTGTCGTGTTTGTCCTTATTGCCGTCCAGATGGATAGAAAAGGTCAGGTAGGGTGAAGGGGTATAATCCTTCATGCGCTTATCCAGCAGCAGGGCATTGGTGCACAGATAGACGAATTTCTTGCGTTCTATATAACCTTCAACGATCTGTGGCATTTCCTTATGTATCAGGGGTTCGCCACCCGCGATGGAAACGACCGGCGCACCGCATTCGTCAATGGCCTGCATGCATTCATCAACACTCAGTCGCTTGTCCAGTATTTCGTCCGGATAATCGATTTTGCCACAGCCAGCACAGGCCAGATTGCAACGGAACAGCGGTTCAAGCATCAACACCAGTGGGTAACGCTTGTTGCCTTTGAGCTTTTGCTCAATCAGATAACGTGCGACACGATATTGTTGTATGAGTGGTACGGCCATTCCCTATCCTCTTGCTATATAACCGGTTTTTCGTGTGGATTTAACACAAAATTGCGCTCTAATCAGGCGCGAAAGATACTTTACAACGGTATAAAAGTACAGAAACACGGTTGCATGATGCAGCGCTCAAATTCATAATTGCCCAATTGTGCAAAGTATCTGTGAGCTAATGACCGACGAGAAAAAATATCCCCTACTGCAATCCATAGATACGCCGGATGACCTGCGCAAACTCCCGGAATCTCAGCTCAGGGCGGTCACCAGAGAGCTGCGTGAGTTTCTTCTCGAAACGGTTAGCGGCATCGGTGGTCACTTCGCCGCCGGGCTGGGAACCGTAGAACTGACGGTCGCCCTGCACTACATATTGAATACACCGCACGATCGGGTGGTCTGGGATGTCGGGCATCAGGCCTACCCCCACAAGATCCTTACCGGCCGCCGCGATCGCCTGCATACCATCCGCCAGAAGGGCGGGGTGGCACCTTTCCCGAAACGTTCTGAAAGTCGCTATGACACCTTTGGTGTGGGACATTCGAGTACCTCGATCAGTGCCGCACTGGGAATGGCGATTGCCGCCGAACAGACGGGCACCAAACGCAAATGTGTCGCGGTGATTGGCGATGGCGGGATGACCGCTGGACAGCCCTTTGAGGCCATGTTCCAGGCCGGTGCCCACGGTGCCAATATGCTGGTGATCCTGAATGACAACGAGATGTCTATCTCACCCAATGTCGGGGCTCTGACCCATCACCTGTCACGACTGCTGTCCGGCAAGACCTACGCACATATGAAAGAGGGCAGTAAGAAAGTGCTGTCCAGAATGCCGCCGATGTGGGAGATCGCCAAGCGCGCCGAGGAGCACGTCAAAGGCCTGATCGTACCCGGCACCCTGTTCGAGGAGCTGGGCTTTAATTATCTCGGACCGATCGATGGACATGACCTGGATGCCCTGGTCGAGACGCTGCGCAATGTGGTCGAATTACCCGGCCCACAGTTCCTGCATATCGTCACCAAAAAAGGCAAGGGCTATGACCTGGCTGAGGCGGATCCGGTCAAGTACCACGGCGTTGGTGTGTTTGACCCGGCGGTCGGTATTGTGCCGTCGAACAAGCCCTCGAAGCCGACCTATAGCGATATCTTCGGTGACTGGCTGTGTGACATGGCGGCGGAAGATGAACGTCTGGTAGCCATTACCCCGGCGATGCGCGAAGGCTCCGGGCTGGTCAAGTTTGAAAAGAAATATCCCAAACGCTATTTCGATGTCGGCATCGCCGAGCAACATTGTGTCACCGTCGCGGCAGGCATGGCCTGTGATGGGCTGAAACCGGTGGTGGCGATCTACTCCACCTTCCTGCAACGTGGTTATGATCAGTTAATCCATGATGTGGTGGTGAATGAAGGGCTGCCGGTCCTGTTTGCGATCGACCGCGCGGGCTGTGTTGGTGCCGATGGCCCGACGCACAACGGTGCCTATGATCTGAGCTTTATGCGTTGTCTGCCGAATATCGTGATCATGGCGCCTTCCGATGAAAATGAATGTCGTCAGATGCTCTATACCGGTTTCCAGCTCAATCAACCGGTGGCGGTTCGTTACCCACGCGGGGGCGGCGCCGGCGTGGAGGTTCAGAAGCAGATGACCGCGCTGCCTGTCGGTAAGGCGGAGATGCGACGTGAGGGTAAGAATATTGCCATCCTGTCCTTTGGTAACCTGCTCACGGAATGTGAGAAGGTGGCAGAAGAGCTGGATGCAACGCTGGTGAATATGCGTTTCGTCAAACCACTGGATGAAGACATGATCCTGAAACTGGCGGCCAGTCATACCCTGCTGGTGACGGTCGAAGATAATGTCATCGCCGGTGGTGCAGGTTCCGGTGTGAGTGAATTCATCTCCGCAGAAGGTATCCAGCAACGCGTGATCCATTGTGGTCACCCCGAGCGGTTGCTGGAACATGCCTCACAGGCGGAGATGTTGCAGGATGCAGGGCTCGACAGTGTCGGTATCAGCGAGACGATCCGAGGTCATCTGGCGAACGATCGTCTTCCCACGGTTAAGACGGTGAGCATAAAGGCCTGATCGTCACTGCAGCTGCATCGCGGTGTTTAGTCTGTGTCAGGGTGGATTCGTCTGGTGAATCCCAGCGAAGCTTGCCACAACCCGCTCACCCTGAGCCTGTCGAAGGGTCACACAACCCCGCTCACCCTGAGCCTGTCGAAGGGTCACAAAACCCGTTCACCCTGCGCCTGTCGAAGGGTCACAAAACCCGTTCACCCTGCGCCTGTCGAAGGGTCACACAAATCCGTTCACCCTGAGCCTGTCGAAGGGCGCTCTTTTTCGCCTTTATGGCGAGTGACTTTCTTTTGCTTGCCCAAAATAAAGTCACCAAAGAAAAAGGCACCCGGATACCGCGCCCTTCGGGTTCCCTGTGCTCCTCGCATTAAGCGGGG
>JBFIID010000068.1:0-10079 GCA_041601415.1 Gammaproteobacteria bacterium | reverse complement strand
GAATCATCAATAACGGCCATGCGAAAGTCGAGACAACTTAGATTGTTTGGTAGCGTCTGTTTGCTGCTGCTAATGCTGCCCGCAGCGAACGCGGATATCTATAAGTTTGTCGACAAGAACGGCCGAGTCTATCTGACCGACAAGCCCACTCATTCAGGTTATAAAATTCTGGTTAAAACCTGGAAGGGCTGGGAAGAAAAGAAGAACAGTTGGGAGGACTATAAAAAGAACCGCAAACGTTTCACTCCGGTGATTAACCGGATTGCTGATCGACATAAACTTTCCAGTGCCCTGTTACATGCCGTGGTGACAGCAGAATCGTCTTATGATCCGAATGCCATCTCTCGTGCCGGAGCCGTGGGGCTGATGCAATTGATGCCAGGTACGGCACAACGCTATGGAGTGCAAAACAGAAAAGATCCGGTCTCAAATGTTGAGGGTGGTACGCGCTATCTGAAAGACCTTCTCAGTATGTTTAATAATAATCTATCGTTGGCACTGGCAGCCTATAATGCCGGCGAAAATGCCGTGAAGAAATACAAAAACCAGATCCCCCCCTATAAAGAAACCCAACGTTACGTCACCAAGGTCCTCGGTTACTACAAAGAGTATAAGGCCGCTATGTAGGCTGATTTATCTACGGAAAGCGATAAGGGGTCCGTGGCGTTTAAGCTGGCTTTCGTTGCCGCTAGTGAATTGTGATGTTCTTCCCGTCCTTCGAGCTTTCCTGTTTTTGTAGGTCATCATGATGCCGGAGTGTTCTGTTGGGTTCAGGCTCGTCTTCGGTGTCAATAGGTACTTCCGGTTCACTGGCGTTTTTCCAGGCATCGCCGATGATCGGATCCTCATCCTCTGTTAAAGGTCGTTCCCAGCTATAGGTTTTTTCAGGGCGCAAAGGGTCTCTGTGTCGAAACAGCAAGGCTGCGATGACACCACATAGCGCGCCAAAAAAGTGTGACTCAAATGAGATATGTGGTTCGCTGGGTAAGATACCCCAGACCATGCTGCCATAGAGAAAGAAGATAATCATCGCCAGGGCAATAGAGGCCCTGTCGCGACGAAATATTCCAATCAAAAACAGAAAAAACATCAAGCCATGGTTTAATCCACTGGCACCAAAATGATATGACTCGCGGGCGAATAGCCAGACGCCCAGGCCTGAGCCCAGATAGATCAGAGTCAGGGCGCGAGGACTGGCAGCAGGATACAGATATAAGCAGAGGCTCAGCATCACTACCAATGGCATGGAGTTCGCGACCAGGTGTTCGGTTGAACCGTGAATAAGAGGCGCGAACAGTATGCCGCTCAGGTGGGAAACGTCGCGCGGAAAAATACCGTAACTGGCAAGATCAATGTGCAGGCTGGATTCAATCGTGCGGATCACCCATAAAAGAATCAGGGCTAACAGTGCGATCATGATGCTGAACTGAAGGCTGCTTTGTTGTGGCTTGCTCACGGTATACAGATGAGGTCAGCAGTTGCTTATTTCAAGTTCTTAATCGCTCAACAACTGTCTCAGGTGTTGGTCAGGATCTCCAGGTATTCATCCAGCAGCACCTGGGCCAGTTCCCGATCGGTGTCAAGACAGGCCTGATGTAACTGCCTTGACAGGGGTTGTAGTGATGTTAACTGGTTGAGCCCCACCAGCCCCATAATTTGGTGTACATGGTGGCGAGCCGATATCCATTGTGAATCCTCCAGATCACTGACGACACATTTGTGCAGGCGCATCAGTTCTTCATAGGTCTCGTGTTGCATGCTGCGTGCAATGCTGGATGCCTTTACGAAGTCTTCGTTCTTGTCCAGGTTGAGAATGGTATCGAGCAGGACTTCGTCGACGGGTTTCATCATCACGCCGTTGAAACCATCCTGCACCAGTGTCTTATCCGTTTCTGCGACAAGATCAGCGGTCAGGGCATAGACCGGAATACTGGCATTGATAGAGCTACTGGCGCGAAGTCGTCTGGTACATTCGCGGCCATCCATTTCAGGCAGGTGTAGATCCATCAATACCAGGTCATAATTTCGTTTCTGTAGTTGCTCTAGAGCCGCATACCCGTCGGTAGCACTTTCCGATTGAATCCCCCGACTAGAAAGAAAACGTGACAGGAACTGTCTGTTCAGTGGGTTATCTTCTACCAGTAATACACGTTTGTTAGCCTTCTTTTTAATCGGTTTTAGCCGTGTTTTTTGTTCCGCAGCATTCTGCGGCTGACCCTGGCTTATGATGGGCAGAATACTCGATAGACCCTGATGCGTGACCGGGCTTTGTAGATAATAAACCGGATGATGTACATTCAGAAGTTCTGCGTCCAGCGACACACGCTTCTGACTAATCAGCAGTATCGGTAGCTTGCTCACTCTTCGTATAGCTGACAGTCGAGCTGCGATTCTGTCTCTGTCACTGAGATGATTGGGGACCAGCAGAATCAGTAAATTAGCCTGAGAAGTATAATGAGAAAGATGTTTTAGCAGGTTTTTCTCCGTATCAATAATCTGTACCTGAGAGGCATGGGCAGAAACGAGACTGTACAGTGCCTGACGCGACAGGGAAGGGAGTCCCTGTAAAATTACTTTTTCGAATGCCTGTTGTTGTTCTTTTCCAGAGACCTGTACATTTTCCAGAACCAGGTTGAAGTGTACCGTCGTCCCCTTGTTTAGTGTGCTCTCAATACTGATGTTGCCATCCATCATTTCTACCAGTTGTTTGCAGATCTGCAGACCCAGGCCAGACCCGCCGAAGCGCCTGTTGATCGAGGTGTCGGCCTGCATAAATGGCTGGAACAGTTTTCCCTGGGCCTCTTCCGAGACGCCGATACCGGTATCCTCAATACTGAATTGAAGTGAGGAGTGCTTATCATCAACGCTACTGACGGCCAGGCGCAGGGTCACACTACCCTCGGCGGTAAACTTGATCGCGTTGTTAATCAGATTTGTCAGGATCTGGGAAATTCGGATTTGATCGCCCAGATAATGCTGCGGAATTCCCGGCTCGATGATCGACTCGAGTCCCAGGTTCTTATCATGCGCGGAGTCCTTCAGCATGGTTAGCACATCATCGATACAGGTGACGAGATTGAACGGAATGGCCTCCAGTAACAGGCTGCCGGACTGCAATTTCACATAGCTAAGTATGTCATCGATGGCGGTCAACAACAGACGAGATGCAGTCTGGATGACAGATACGGCTTCTGCGCGTTGTCTGCCTTCCGGTAACTCTTCAACCAGACGTGCGAAACCGATAATTGAGGTGAGTGGTGTGCGAAGTTCATGACTCATTCGTGCCAGAAACATGTTCTTCGCATGGTTGGCCGATTCAGCATCTTCGCGCGCCTGGTTAAGCTCGGTATTTCGCGACTGTAGTTCATTCAGGGTGACATTTAATTCAGCTGTAGCCAGGTAGATCTGATTGCTCATTTCATCATTCGAGATCTGCATACGATCAGCCAGCTCATTGAATCCATTTAGCAGCTCGAGGATCTCCCCCGAGGATGATTTTGTTTCTACCCGGGCATCAAGATCACCATCATGAAGTTTACGCATGGTTTGCATTATCTGGCGCAGTGATTCATTGAGACGAATTGAAATACCCATCCAGAGGAGCACTGCAGCAAAGAAACCAATGATTGATATGACGATTGAATTGATCAGGGTTTCTGTCGCCTGCCGGGTTGCTTTTTTATCCGAGATGCCGACCATTACCCAGCCGAGTAATTCATTTGAGCCGTCAATGCTTTGTCTGGTTTCGGCATCCAGTCCTGTCAGGTTATCAAAGTAATCGACTCTGGATAGACTAATTGGCACCCTGAAATACCAGTAACCCAGGGAGTACCAGGAGGCTTCGTCATTAACGACAAACTCAATGTCTGCTCGTTCCTGCAGGTCTACGAGGATTTCTCCATCGGGATTTTCAATCCGGATAAACTCAACATCGGGCAGACTCATGGTGTGCAGCGCAATCTGTTGTTGTTGTGCCCTGTCATCTGCGAATAGGGCGAGTTCAAGGCTGGTGGCCGTCGTGTTAACGATAATTTCTCCACGCAACTTTAACTGTTGTTCGATCGAATTCAGGCTGGCGGTAATACTGTAGGCAGTAAGAATGACCACTATCAGCAATAAGGGTAATACCGTGACCAGAAACAGGTGCGAGCTGATGCGTGAGGGTAGAAGATTCAAAAGCAAGTCTTTCATTTCCTCTCCTCCATACGCTTGATGGTCTGTTTCAGTTGTTCTTCATCAAGAGCGGGCAAACCGAGCTTTTCTGCGACGTTATGATTGACCGTGAGTGTATAGCTATCGGGGTACCTGGGCGCGCTCAACTTTTTCGACCTGTCCATCACACACTGACGGATCCATTCTGCGGTTTCCATCGAGGCATCCATTGGCGTTGTATAGATTGCGGCTACCGCACCTGCTTCTGCATAACGTGATGAGAATCCAACGATGGGTACGCGCCATTTTAGTCCGGTGAGTAATACCCATTTGGCGGTACCACTGTTAAACAGACTGCTATCCGGCAGTGCAAGGTAGACATCGCTATTGCGCATAACTTTATCGATGGGACGTGTAGGATTATCTCTGACATCTATCACTTCATGACTGAGCTGGAGACCAAGATCCTGAGACAGTGGTTTTAACTGATGTAAAAGTTCACTGGACAGTGGCCCGGTTACAGTGCCTATGCGTTTGGCTTCCGGTGATAGTGCTGAAGCCAGATAGAGATAACGATATGCCGGTTGCTCCAGAAACAGGGCGGAAAGTTTACCGTTGCTCACCAGGTTTGAAAGTCCGGGTTGGTCGCGAATAAACGTCTCAAAGGCACTACGGGTAATGAGTACTGAAATAATCGGTAAACGGGGCAAATTCTGAATGGCTTTATGTAGCGCGAGGGTACCGATAGTGACCAGCATGCTTCCCGGTGCTGTGGTACTGGATAGTGTGTTCAGGTCGGCGTCTGGCTGCAGTAACTTATAATGAATATCGGGGTCATTATTATGTTGTTCGATATGACTGACAAACTCGTTATAGGCGCTGGAGTTATCACTGGGAAGTAAAAATATATCTGCAGAGTTCACCGCCCCTGACCAGCTGGCCAGGATATAGAAGAGAGCAGTCAGCAGTGTAAAACTATATCTGGGCATCCTGTCCCGCGCCTTTCTGCTTAACGGAGATTAAGTTTGAGTTGAACAAATAAGCGTCTTTCAAACAAGTTGCTGTTTTGGTACTCGAGATAGTCTTCGGCGAAAACATTCTGTACCACCATCGAAACCTCACCATCCACCCGTGCATCTGATAAGGGGAAGCCGACACGAAGGTCTGTTCTGCTCTGCCATGGTAGCTCTGCCCCTCCCAGAAACTTCACCGGTGACATTCGGTAATGTGCAATGCTGCCTTCGACCCCGGTGGAAAACATGCGTGACGCGAGAAGGCTGAAGGTATGACGCGGCACGCGTGTTTTGAGTGTGGAGATATCGTTCGAGGCTCGAACTCTCTGGCCTTTGGCAACGGCATAAGAATAATTTGTGGTGATGCGGGTAACACTGTCTGGTCGATAATTTATCTGCGTCTCCATGCCGTGGGTGCGCCAGTTACTGATGTTGTCATTGATCAGCGCAGGTGGCACCAGGTCACCTGGCAGGGCGCGCGTCTTCGCCTTGTCTATACCGTTATTTACTATTTCATGAAAAAGTTTGATATCCGTTTCGAGACCTAGCTCTGGCCACATGCCGACGTAACCGAGCTCCAGTGCATCCAGATCTTCCTCGGCAAGATTTGGGTTCGTGATGAACTGTATGTCAGCAGAACTGCCATCAACAAAACGCAGGATTTCACTGCGCTCGGCCTCCAGCAAGGATGGCGAGCGATGTGCACGGGTAGCGCTGAAACGCAGTGTCTGTCCGGCTTGCAGGTGGTAGTTGAGGGCCAGACGTGATGAGACATTGGTGTTCACAAGATCGTCATGTTCAACCATGAGTCCGGCATTCATTACCAGGTTACTGGACAGATGCCATTCAAGATTACCAAACAGGCGAATCTGTTGATTATTTACGGGGCTTCGGCCATCCAGTAACCAGTCACTCTTGAGCCGGTCATAGCGTAGAGTGCTTCCCCAGAACAGACGTGTATTGTGAGATGGGTGGCTGCTGTGATCGATGCCGAATTCAAAACGGTCGGTACGATTGTCGGTGGTGCCAATAATCAGTTCCTGTTCCACCTGTCCAATGGCTGCAGGTGTTACAACAAAGCCGGGAGGTGCGCCAAAATCGGCAGGGTTCAGACCTGCTAGCTGGGCCGACAACAGCCCCAGGGAGGTACGGTCATCCATACGTGTTTGATTGTGATAAAAATGAACGCCCAGCTTATTTCCATTTGTAAAGGTGTGTTTCCAGTCGATATATTGATACGAACTCTCAAATTTGGCCTCGCTAAAGCCCGCCGGATCATCGCCATCACCAATCCCGATGATGCTGTGACTATAGCCTAGCTGTATATCAAACTCGTTTGCGATGTCCGGGCTGAAACTGCCACGCAGTGAAATATGGTCGCCGTCCAGACCATCTTTTAGATTTTCGAAACCATTGTTTTCCTGATGACTGGCATTCAGTCTGAAGTCTGCACCACCAACGCTGGTGTTGTGCTGCAGGCTGAAATTGTGTGCGTCTTCACTGCCGGTCTGATAGCTGGCACGGGTACCATGATCCTGTAAAGGATGACGGGTAACAATATTGATCGAGCCAAGAAATGCATTTGCTCCCTGGGCCGGGACATTAGAACCACGAACTACTTCGATACGCTCGATGCTATCCAGATCCAGTCCCAGCGATGTCCAGACGATGGTTGATAGCATCGGTAGATAGACAGAGCGCCCGTCAATACGCACCTCAAGCCGTTGAGGAAACTCATTGGTCTGACCATGCATGCTGACACCAAAACGGTTGCCATTTACATGGTAGACCTGAATTCCCGGTACCAGTCTAAATACATCGGCCAGTTCAACAGCACCCGAGGTACGGATCATCTGGCGGTCTATGACCGTTATTGACGCAGGTGTCTCTGCGGTGCTCTGTTTCAGACCGGTGACCGAAGTGACCATGGGTATATCTGACAGGAGGTCCTGCTCGGTTAGAAAGTCGTATTCATCATGTTGCATGTCTTCGGCTGCAAAACATTGTTGAAAGGAGATACAGCAGCAGAGAGCGGTGAGTGTTTTTATCGAGAGTTTGATGACGGTTTTCATGAGCATAGATCTTTCTACTTGTAGAGCTTCAGGCTCTGCGCAAGCAGCCCCGCCTGAGCCCGGTTTTCGAGACGTAGTAATTTAAGTATGGCGCTGACATGGACTTTGATAGTGTTATCGGACAATGACATTTCCCGGCCTATCAGCTTATTGGATTTACCTTCACCAAGACGAAGCAGAACTTCAAGCTGCCGGGGTGTCAGTAAGGCCTCTACCTTGCGACGGTTGAGTACGTGATGATTATCATTCAGACCTTCCTGAGGCACATAAATAGTGCCGGATAGAACCAGTCGTACGGCATTGAGAATCGTGTGTGGTGTCTCACACTTGGTAACATAACCATTCGCACCAAGCGACAGCGCCGAACGAATGTGTTCACCATCAGGGCTAGCAGAGACCACCAGAATTTTTAATGCGGGATAATTAAGATGAATTTTTTTTAATATTTCAAAGGCAGGTAGACCGTCTGCATCCAGAAACAGGTCGAGAAACAACATATCAATGTTATTTAACGTTTGAATTTGAGACAGCAATTCCTCGCCGGAACCGCTCTCCGTGATTACGGCATCGGGATAAGCCTCAAGTAACGCATGGCAGAGGCCGGATCGGAGAATTTCATGATCATCACTAACGAGGAAATGCATTGGTTTTGACGCGGTCCTGACTGCAACCCGTTTGTGCCTCATGTTAAACTGGAATATCCCAAGATTATCAATGACATTCAGTATCTATACCAGCGTAAAGATATAAGATGAAAATTCTACGACTAAAGTATTAGTCCTTGTGGTTAATACTAATCAAATTAGCAGTGTGTAATTATTAACCAACTGTCAGGATGATAGTGCAGGGATGACCCGCACAGGATATGTGTCCGACACAGGGATGTGTCATCCCTCCCCTCCATAGTAGATTTTTCTTAAATCCAGAAATATTTCCACGACCGAATTACACAAAGTAATCGATAGCGGCTTGTTGTCTAATTCTTATCGATTCATGAAATTGAGTATCCGAAGGCCTGTCAGGTATTTGTTCTACATGGCTGACACGAACAAGCTGAGACTAAAGCATTAGACGGTGTGGGTAATACTAATCACAATGCTGTTATGTGATGATGAACCCACTGTCAGGATGATAGTACATGGATGACCCGCACAGGATATGTGAACGACACAGGGATGTGTCACCTCCCACCCTCTTAATGATTTATATGATGCGCATAAGTTAAAGCCACCGAGCGAATACCATCGTCCGGTGGCTTTTTTTTTGCTGTATGAGTCTTCGAACTTTACTCGTCTGTGACACATCCTTCCGAAGCAGTTTTTACATTCTTGATGTATTTGTACAGCGTGCCGCGTGTGGCTTCGTAAGGAGGCATGCTCCAGGCACTGCGCCGTTGCGTCATTTCCTCATCACTCACATCAACCGACAGGGAGTTATCCTCGGCATTAATAGTAATCACATCACCGTTTTTGATCAGGCCAATAGGGCCACCTTCCTGTGCCTCGGGTACCACGTGACCGACAATGAAGCCATGCGATCCGCCGGAGAAACGACCATCGGTGATCAACGCCACATGCTCACCCAGCCCTGCGCCCATGATGGCCGAAGTCGGCGTCAACATCTCTGGCATACCCGGGCCGCCTTTAGGACCTTCATAGCGAATAACGATGACATCTCCTTTCTCGATCTGGTTCTGCTCCAGTGCTTCCAGCATGTCTTCTTCAGAATCATAGACCTTGGCGGGGCCGGAAAAGAGCAGACCTTCCTTGCCGGTGATCTTGGCAACCGAACCACCCGGGGCCAGATTGCCTTTCAGGATGCGGATATGACCACTTTCCTTGATCGCCCTGTCTAGTGGCATGATCACGTCCTGTCCTTCCTTGAGGCCTGGCAGACTGGCCAGGTTCTCGGCCACGGTCTTGCCGGTGACGGTCATGCAACTGCCATCGATCATGTCGTTTTCCAGCAGGAACTTCATCAGAGCCGGGGTACCACCGACCTTGTGCAGGTCTTCCATCACATAACGACCGCTGGGTTTCAGATCGGAGAGGAACGGAGTGCGGTCGCTGACTGCCTGGAAATCATCCAGTGTCAGATCCACACCGACAGAGCGGGCCATGGCGATCAGGTGTAACACCGCATTGGTAGAGCCACCGGTCACCATAATAATGACCATGGCATTTTCAAATGCCGCACGGGTCATGATATCCGTGGGTTTCAAATCCAGTTCCAACAGGTTTTTGATCGCTTCACCGGCCTTTAGACATTCTTCCATCTTACCGGGGTCGACCGCCGGTGTTGAGGACGAATAGGGCAGGGACATACCCATTGCCTCAATCGCGGTCGCCATCGTATTCGCGGTATACATGCCGCCGCAGGCACCTGGCCCCGGGCAGGATTTTTTCACGATGTCACAGCGTGTTTCTTCATCGATCTTGTCGGTAATAAACTCACCGTAGCTCTGAAACGCTGAAACGATGTCCAGTGGCTGACCGCCGGCATAACCGGGCTTGATGGTGCCGCCATAAATCATCAGTGATGGCCGATTCACACGGCCCATGGCGATAATGGTGCCGGGCATGTTCTTGTCACAACCGGGGATCGAGATATTCGCGTCGTACCACTGCCCTCCCATGACCGTTTCGATTGAGTCTGCGATGATGTCGCGTGACTGTAGCGAATAACACATGCCTGGTGTTCCCATCGAGATACCGTCCGAGACCCCGATGGTGTTGAAACGAAAGCCGATCAGGCCGGCGGCCAGCACGCCTTCCTTGACTTTGGCGGCCAGATCCATCAAATGCATATTACAGGTGTTACCTTCCCACCAGACGCTGGAAAT
>JBFIID010000067.1:0-10158 GCA_041601415.1 Gammaproteobacteria bacterium | reverse complement strand
AAGGAAGATCTGGTGAAAAAGAGCTATTCAACACTCCTCTGTGGTGCCTGGGAGCAGGGCAGTGTTGAGGTCAACCAACCCTTGCGGAAAAATATCATGCAGGGCGGGGAACGGATGGTTCAGGTAGATGCCGAAGGTAAAATTGCGCTCAGTCTGTTCCGGCCGGTTGAACATTTCTCTCGTCTGGCGACCCTCATGGAAATAGGGCTGATCACCGGCCGCACCCATCAGATCAGAGTTCATGCCAGTTTTAGTGGGCACCCGGTCGCGGGTGATGCCAAATATGGAAACAGAGAGGCGAATAAAAAGTTGAAAAAATTCGGTCTGAAAGGACTTTTCCTGCACGCACGGCGGCTTGAGTTTAACAATCCAGAGACCGGTGAAACGCAAATAATAGAGGCGAAATTGCCCCCTGAACATGAAAAACTGTTGAACCATCTACGCCATGGATAAACAAACTGGCTATCAATTACTGGTTTTTGACTGGGATGGAACCTTGATAGATTCAGAGCAACAGATTGTTGCCTGTATGATCCGGGCTATGCAGGATCTGGACATAGTGCCACCTGCAAACGCTGCGATTAGTAACATCATCGGGTTGGGACTCGACGAGGCAATGGCAGTATTATTACCCGAACAGGCTGTTTCAGTTCGACAAGAGGTCGTCGAACGCTACCGATATCATTTCCTTCATCCTGACACGCTGGACTCATTACCGTTTCCCGGCACCCTTGAAACACTTCAACAGCTGCATGACGCGGGTTTTCTGCTGGCCGTTGCAACGGGCAAATCGAGACGGGGTCTGGACCGTGCCATGCAGAGTTCAGGCCTGGGTGAATTCTTCGTTACCAGTCGCTGTGCGGATGAAACTTTTTCCAAACCGCATCCACTGATGCTGGAGGAAATTCTTGATCAAACCGGTTGTTATGCCACTGAGGCAGTTATGATTGGAGACACCGTTTACGACCTCGAAATGGCTGCCAATGTGAATATGGCCGCAGTGGCCGTCAGCTATGGTGTTCATGAACGAGAACGATTGATGGCACTGCAACCATTGGCCTGTATTGACCATATAAATCAGCTACCGGCCTGTCTGCCCGGTAACACCTGAACTTGAGTAGGAAATACATATGAGTACGGAACAGGAAACAAGCAAGAATACATCCCCCACAGAGAATGATGAATGGGAGCGGAGTTTGATCAGCGATCTCGCCAGATCTGCTCTGGATGAAAAGCGAAAGGCTCGGAAGTGGGGGATTTTTTTCAAATCACTACTGGTTGTCTATGTGGTCTTTGTGACCATCGCCTTTAGCACCAATGGTCTGAATACTGATGCTCTGGGTGGCGATAAACACACGGCCTTAATCGACATCGTGGGGGTTATTAGTCAGGGCGAAGAGGCCAGTGCGGATGCCATCGTAACCGGTCTAAGAAAGGCTTTTAAGGATGAGAACACTGCGGGCGTCATTATTCGTATCAACAGCCCAGGTGGCAGCCCGGTTCAGGCCGGCTATGTGAACGATGAAATCTATCGTTTACGGGCGAAATACCCCGATATCCCTCTCTATGCCGTAATCGCAGATATCTGTGCCTCTGGTGGCTATTACATTGCCGCCGCCGCCGATCAAATTTATGCCGATAAGGCCAGTATTGTTGGCTCAATCGGTGTGCGTATGGATGGTTTCGGCTTCGTCGATGCGCTGGATAAACTCGGTGTAGAACGACGTTTACTGACGGCAGGTAAGCACAAGGCCCTGCTCGATCCGTTCTCGCCAGTGAAGGATGATGAGGTTGCTCATTTAAAAACACTTCTGAGTGATATTCACCAGCAGTTTATTAATACCGTGAAGAAAGGCCGTCGTGACCGTCTTGCAAACAATGACGACTTGTTTAGTGGTTTGTTCTGGACCGGTGAGCAGGGGCTGGAACTGGGGCTGGTTGATGCCCTGGGCAGCAGTAGCTATGTTGCCAGAGAGATCATCAAGGCCGAAGATATCGTGAATTTTACGCCACGTAAAAATTATCTGGACCAGTTCGCGAAGCGTCTGGGGGCTTCTATCACTGCCGCGTTCTCACAGGGAATGAAACTTAATTAGGCTGCATGCTGCAGAAAGTGAGTGGCCTTATCCAAACCTGTCACCACCGTGTCTCATTATTCAGAGGGTGACAGGTTTATTTCAGTCTTTAGTGAGAAGGTTATAACCCTGATTTTCCAGTAGATGGATCAGTCTGATCAGGGGTAAGCCGACCAAAGCCGACGGGTCATCTCCCTGCATACGACTGAACAGACAGATGCCCAGACCTTCTGACTTGAAACTGCCGGCACAATCAAGGGGTGATTCCCGCCGGATATAGTCACGCACCATGCTCTCGGAAAGTTCCCGGAAATGTACGGCGAAGGGTTCACAGATGATCTCCGCGTGGTCAAGTTCGGCGTTATAGAGGCAAAGGCCGGTAAGAAATTCGACTTCCTGGCCACTAAATCCCATTAGCTGCCGAACTGCATTCTCGACAGTGCCCGGTTTCCCCAGTATTTCTCCGTTCAACACGGCGACCTGGTCGGAGCCAATGATCAGCGCGGTGGGGTATCTATCTGCCAGCGCACGCGCCTTTGCTTCGGCCAGACGAAGAACCAGATCAAGCGCGCTTTCGTCCTCCAGTGGTGCTTCATCAATTGCCGGCGAAGCACAGTGAAAGGGGATTTGCAGCCGCTCCAACAGTTCCTTTCGATAAACTGAAGAAGACGCCAGGATCACAGCTTGGGGCTTGCTCACGGTTAGATTCACCTGAAATTGTGGTTATTGTTTGAAATTAAATGGAAAAAAGGCTCTTTTAAGGGCGCATAAGTGTTTGTAAATACAGGCATCTAGAATATAATACCTGCCGCTTATGACCAGCAGACTGCCAGAGAACATCGAACCATTCAAATTGGCAGACCGTAGCGTATCACTGTCTGGGAGCATAAGTGTGTCTCGATTGCAGCGACTATTGACCTATCTGGTGAGTCCGGAAGGTGAAGTGAGACTGCATCTGGATTTTTATAAGGACGAAGTGGGTAGCCCCGCCTTGCGTGGCAACATCAGTGCGGATGTACAGGTATGTTGTCAACGTTGTATGCAGGCAATGCCGGTAAAGATTGACTCTGAAATTCAACTCGCCCTGCGCAGTGCAGATCGCGCTGAGGAAGAGTTCGCCGGAGAAGCGGAAGTCCTTATCGTTGAAGAATCATCGATGTCTCTGTTTGACTTTGTGGAAGATGAGACCATTTTGGCCCTTCCCCTTGTCGCTATGCATGAGCCACAGGAATGTAGTGTGAAACTCACCTCCGAAGAGGTTGAGAAGGAAGAAAAACCGAATCCATTTGCGATCCTTGCAACATTAAAAGATCGTAAATAAATAATACTGAGCTAAAGCAGGAGTAGTAGAAATGGCCGTACAACAGAATAAAATGACACCTTCCAAGCGTGGCATGCGACGTTCACACGATGCATTGACCAGCCCGAGTCTGTCTATCGAACCTACCACCGGTGAAGTACATCGCCGTCATCACGTTAGCCCTGATGGTTATTACAAGGGTAAGAAAGTCATCGAGAAATCCGAATAAGTTTGAATATAAAGACCTGATTCGTCGTTAGCCGAGATATCTAACATTTAATTCAGGGATTATCTTTGAAAGTAAACATTGCACTCGATGCGATGGGCGGGGATCACGGGCCATCTGTGACTGTGCCTGCCGCCATTTATATGCTGGAACAACATCCTGAAATGACGATTCATCTCGTTGGAGATGAATCGTCGATTCGTCAGGAGTTGCTGGCATGTGGTGGTGCCGAAGGCGAACATGTTCAGATACGTCACGCGACGGAAGTCGTGGGAATGGATGAATCCCCCTCTCATGTTCTGCGTAACAAGAAAGATTCGTCCATGCGTGTTGCCATAGACCTGGTTAAGGAAGGCGTCGCAGATGCCTGTGTCAGCGCCGGCAACACCGGGGCACTGATGGCCACTTCCCGATTTGTACTCAGAATGTTACCCGGTATTGACCGGCCCGCTATCTGTGCAGCCATGCCAGGAATTAACCATGATTCCTACATGCTTGATCTGGGCGCTAATGTCGACTCCAGTTCAGAACAGTTATTCCAGTTTGCCCTGATGGGCTCGGTACTCGTAAGTGCCGTTGAGTCGCGTGAAAACCCTAAAGTAGCTTTGCTTAATATTGGCGAAGAAGAGATGAAGGGTAATGACCGTGTTAAACAGGCCGCCATCCTGTTGGAAAACAGTGATCTCAACTTTACCGGTTTTGTTGAAGGTAACGACATCTATAACGGAAATGTAGATGTGATCGTCTGTGATGGTTTTGTTGGCAATGTCGCACTGAAATCCAGTGAAGGCGTTGCGCATATGTTTATGCATTTCGCCAAACAGGAATTCACTCGCAATATCTTCACCCGTTTTGCTGCATTGTGCGCGGTTCCCGTGCTTAAAGCGCTGAAAAAGCGTGTAGATCCTCGCCGTTACAATGGCGCCAGTCTGCTGGGATTGCGTGGCATTGTGGTTAAGAGTCATGGTAGTGCTGATCAACTATCCTTCGCCCATGCCATTGAAGTAGCCATGCTGGAAGTAGAGAAAGCCGTTCCCGATATGATCACCGAACACCTGGAAACCTTTGTTTCAGAAAGGCAGAGCGCTTGAAGTATTCTCGCCTGATAGGCACCGGTGGTTATCTACCCGAGCGGATAATGACCAATGCCGAACTCGAACAAATGGTCGATACCACCGAGGAGTGGATCGTCAACCGCACCGGCATCAAGAAGCGCCACATAGCGGCAGAAGATGAGACTACCTGCGATCTTGCTGAACATGCATCAAGAAAAGCCATCGAAGCGGCTGGCATAGATGTCGATAAAATTGATCTGATTGTTCTTGCCACAACCACTGCCGATCTCATCTTCCCCAGCACCGCCTGTTTACTGCAACACCGTTTAGGTATCAAAGGTTGTGCCGCCTTTGATGTACAGGCCGTCTGTACAGGTTTTGTCTATGCCCTTGGCGTAGCAGATAATTTCATTAAGAGTGGGGCCGCTAAATGCGCCCTGGTGGTTGGTGCTGAAACGTTTTCCCGGATTATCGACTGGACCGATAGAAATACCTGTGTACTGTTTGCCGATGGGGCAGGCGCAGTAGTGCTGGAGGCCTCGGATGAACCGGGCATCCTGTCTACACATTTACATGCCGATGGTCAGTATGCGTCCTTACTTAGCGTTGCGGGTGGTATTTCCGAAGGTTATGCGGCCTTCGATGGCGACCCCTATGTCACCATGCAGGGCAATGAAGTGTTCAAGATGGCTGTCAACACGCTGGGGCGAATCGTCGATGAGACTCTGGCAGCGAACAATATGCAAAAATCAGATGTTGACTGGCTGGTTCCCCATCAGGCGAATATCCGTATCATCGCGGCAACCGCCAGAAAACTCAAAATGTCGATGGATCAGGTCATTCTCACCGTAGACGAACACGGCAACACCTCCGCAGCATCGGTTCCTTTGGCTCTGGATGTGGCAATACGCGATGGCCGTATCAAACGTGGCGATATTGTATTGCTTGAGGCCTTTGGTGGTGGTTTCACCTGGGGCTCGGCCCTGATGAAGTACTGATTAGCTCAGACACACTATATATATAGGAACAGAAAGATGTCATTAGCGTTTGTTTTTCCAGGTCAGGGTTCACAATCGGTGGGTATGTTGTCCGAACTGGCTGGGCAAACTCAGGTTATCAGGACGACCTTTCAGGAGGCGTCCGATACGCTCGGTTATGACCTGTGGGATCTGGTACAGAACGGTCCGGAAGAAAAACTAAATTCAACAGAAATCACACAGCCCGCCTTGCTAACAGCGGGCGTTGCGGTGTGGCGTGCCTGGCAGGAACAGAACGGAGCGGCCCCTGTATTCCTGGCGGGACATAGTCTGGGTGAATACTCGGCGCTGGTGTGCGCAGAAGCACTCAACTTTTCAGATGCGGTATCACTGGTTGCGGATCGTGGTCGATTCATGCAGGAGGCAGTCGCCGTCGGGACCGGTTCCATGGCTGCGGTGATGGGGCTTGATGAAGATGCCCTGACAGCCGTTTGTGAACAGGCCGCTGAAGGTGCCATTATTTCCTGTGCTAATTTTAATTCTCCCGGGCAGATCGTAATAGCCGGTGAGAAACTGGCGGTGGAGCGGGCCGCTGAACTGGCAAAGGCCGCCGGTGCGAAGCGTGCCATCATCCTGTCTGTCAGTGTGCCTTCGCATTGTGCCCTGATGAAGCCCGCAGCTGAGAGATTGCAGCAGCGCCTCAATGAACTTGAAATTACAACGCCGAAATTACCGGTTATACATAATGTTGACGCTTCTGGTCATTCCAGCCCGGAGGAAATTCGCACGGCACTTGTTGAGCAACTCTACAAACCGGTTCGCTGGATAGACGTGGTGAACACTATGGCAGAACAGGGTGTCGATGCCGTCGTTGAATGTGGGCCGGGTAAGGTACTCGCCGGACTTTGCAAACGAATCAATAAAAGCCTTGATTGCAAGCCTGTATTCGATCCGGACAGCTTGTCTAAGGCCCTGGGAATTTAAGAGGTAGTAGCCAGATGGGACTCGAAAATCAGATAGCCGTTGTCACCGGTGCCAGCCGTGGTATCGGTAAAGCCATTGCCCTGGAACTCGCGGCACAGGGTGCATACATTGTTGGCACAGCCACCTCGGAAACCGGGGTAAAGGCCATTGCTGCAACGCTCAGTGAAGCCGATGCCGAAGGCAAGGGGTATATCCTCAATGTGTCCAGTACCGAATCAATTGAAAGCTTTCTGCAGGCCTTAAAGGATGACGGACTAACACCTGAAATTCTCGTAAATAATGCTGGTATCACGCGTGATAATCTCTTGATGCGCATGAAAGACGATGAGTGGGATGACATTATTCAAACCAACCTGAGTTCTGTGTTTCGGCTTTCAAAGGCGTTTCTGCGCGGCATGATGAAGGCGCGGCATGGGCGCATTATTAATATCGGTTCGGTGGTGGGTGTCAGTGGTAACCCTGGACAGGCGAATTATGCCGCAGCCAAGGCGGGCATTATCGGTTTCTCCAAATCCCTGGCCCGCGAAGTCGGCAGTCGAGGTATTACGGTCAACACCGTGACACCGGGATTTATTGATTCCGATATGACCCGAGAGCTGCCCGAAGATCAGAAACAGGTTCTGTTGAATCAGATTCCGCTAGCCCGCCTGGGTGAAGCGAAAGAGGTTGCAGCCGCCGTTGCTTTCCTCGCATCAGATGCAGCCGCTTACATTACAGGTGAAACCCTGAATGTAAACGGCGGTATGTATATGGCATAAAGAAGCTCTATACAACATTAACTAAGATTAACAACTTATTGAATTAATTTAATTAAAATGTCTATCGCTTTGGCTGCTTGAAAGTTATTTAGTTTCCACTAAACTATGCAACGCAGCTTGAGCTGAACATAATTTCTGGGAGGATTTATCCGTTATGAGTAATATCGAAGAACGCGTCAAAAAGATCGTAGTGGAGCAGCTTGGCGTAAAGGAAGAAGAAGTAACCAACGAAGCTTCATTTGTAGATGATCTGGGCGCCGACTCACTGGATACCGTAGAACTTGTGATGGCTCTTGAAGAAGAATTCAAGACTGAAATCCCTGATGATGAAGCCGAAAAGATTACGACTGTTCAGCAGGCAATTGACTTCGTTACTGCCAACATAGACTGATAATCGTCTAATGAACACTTAAAAAGGCCGCGTTTAATAAACAAACGCGGCCTTTTTAATTTGCCGAATGGCATTGTCAAAACCTTTCTTTAATCGTCTTCAAGTTCCTATTTACTGACTGATACAGGTGCCTTAGTGAGCAAGCGTCGTGTAGTGGTGACAGGTCTGGGTATTGTCTCTCCTGTCGGAAATAACGTTACTGAAAGCTGGAATAACATTCAGGCGGGTGTCAGCGGCATCAAGCCGATTACACATTCTGATGTATCCGCTTTTTCAACCCGCTTCGGTGGTTCAATTCGCGATTTCGAGATTACTGACTATATGTCGGCCAAGGATGCGCGAAAGATGGATATGTTTATTCACTACGGCATGGCTGCGGGTATTCAGGCGGTTGAAGATGCCGGTATTGAGGCGACTGAAGAGAATGCACACAGGATAGGTGTCTGTATTGGTTCTGGTATCGGTGGCTTAACCGGTATCGAAAAGGGTCATGATGCCTACCTTGCTGGTGGTCCTCGCAAAATATCACCTTTTTTTGTGCCGAGTAATATCATCAATATGATCTCGGGCAACCTCTCGATCAAGTTCGGTTTTAAAGGCCCGAACTACGCCATCGTCACCGCCTGTTCTACCGGCACACACTGTATTGGAGATGCCTTCCGCATGATTCAGTATGGCGATGCCGATGTGATGATCGCAGGCGGCGCAGAGATGGCCACGTCGATGACCGGCCTGGGTGGCTTTGCCGCAGCCAAGGCTCTTTCTTCACGCAACGATTCACCGGAAACCGCCAGTCGCCCCTGGGATCTGGAGCGAGATGGCTTCGTGCTTAGCGATGGTGCGGGTGTACTCGTACTGGAAGAATATGAGCAGGCAAAAAAACGCGGAGCCACTATCTACGCCGAAGTGGTTGGTTATGGAATGAGTGGTGATGCGCATCATATGACAGCCCCATCACCCGGCGGTGAAGGCGCTGCTCGCTGTATGCAGGCTGCGCTGGACAGCGCGAAACTCAACCCGGAACAGATTGACTACATCAATGCCCACGGTACTTCGACGCCTGCCGGTGACAAGGCCGAGACCAGTGCTGCAAAGCTGGTCTATGGTGATCACGCCTATAAACTGGCAATGAGTTCTACCAAATCCATGGTTGGACATCTTCTCGGTGCTGCGGGTGGTGTCGAAGCGGTGTTCAGCGCACTGAGTCTGAGAGACCAGATCGCACCACCGACCATCAATCTGGAAAACCCGGATCCTGAATGTGACCTCGACTACGTTCCGAATGAAGCGCGTCAGATGGAAATGACCTATGCCATGTCGAATTCCTTTGGTTTCGGTGGTACTAACGGCACACTAATATTCAAGCGTTTTGTCTGATTCAGGCCGCGCCGGACACCGCAGCAACCGGTAAACACCAGGGATCTGACGCGCATGCAACCCCTGATTCTAGTCGATGGTGAGTATAGCGACGTCATAGCAGCTGACGATCGTGGCCTGCAATACGGTGATGGTTTATTTGAAACTATCGCCATGGTGAATGGCTCATGCCTGCTCTGGGATGCACATATGCAGCGTCTTCAGCAGGGCTGTCAGCAACTCGGAATTCCCTGTCCGGATCTATCCCTGCTCCAGCAAGAAGCTGAAAAACTCTGTACCGATGAAGTACGATCGGTGCTAAAAATCATCATCACCCGTGGCAGTGGAGGGCGAGGTTATAGCCCACCGGATCATGCCATATCGCGACGCATCGTCAGTCGGCATCCATGGCCTGACTATCCTGCTGAGTATTATACGCAGGGAGTGAAGGTCAGGCTCTCAGAGACAAGGCTATCGAGTAATCCCGCACTTGCCGGACTCAAACACCTGAATCGTCTCGAACAGGTTCAGGCGCGCTGGGAAGGTAGAGACAAGCAGGATTATGCCGAAGCACTGATGTGTGCCCAGGATGGACGCTGCATCGAAGGCACCATGACGAATCTGTTTGTGATCAGCGAGGGCAGGGCGTTAACGCCTGCAATTCGTGATTGTGGTATTACCGGTATCATGCGCGGAGAACTGATTCGTGCTCTGGCGTCACGCCAGATCAACTGTCAGGAGTGCGACATCAGTCTGGAGCAACTGCTTCAGGCCGACGAACTGATCCTGAGCAACTCCCTGGCCGGTATCTGGCCGGTCAAACAGTTCGATGTGGCTGACACCACACGGCAAACATACAGGATTGGGGCTGTCTATCAGGCTCTGCATACCCACCTGTTGCAAAACAACAGTGCCTGGATGCCGTGATGAAGCACTGGATGATTAAGGTCAGTGGTCTGTTACTGCTGCTGATGAGTTTTGTTCTTGGCTGGTACTGGATGGAAATGGAGGCATCGCTAAAGGCGCCTCTAACGTT
>JBFIID010000066.1:0-10172 GCA_041601415.1 Gammaproteobacteria bacterium | reverse complement strand
GCTAACTAGATAATATCCAGAACATTCTCTGGTGGTCGGCCAATCACCGCCTTGCCATTGCTGACAACAATTGGACGTTCAATCAGGATCGGGTTGTCCAGCATGGCATCGATCAAGGCATCATCATTGAGTTCCTTATCGTCCAGATTCAACTCCTTGTATACCGCTTCGCCCTTGCGCATCAGATCGCGTGGACCCAGGTCAAGCATACTCAGCAGTGATTTCAGCGTGTCTCGATCGGGTGGGGTTTTCAGGTACTCAATCACTGTTGGCTGAATACCATTGTCATTCAGCAGGGCCAGAGTCTGGCGTGATTTTGAGCAGCGCGAATTGTGATAAATACTGACGGTCATGGTGATTCCTTCTCTCAGGTTGAGCGTGATGCAGGCACCACGGTGCTATCTGTGCAGAGGAATATACATGAGGTGAGGTATTGAGGTCGATGCCATTTCGTTCGGCAGATCTTGCTGTCTGCTAAACATGAGCCCCAATCCCGGAACCACCCGGGTCAGAAAGAAGGCGTCAGTTTATCCTCGTGTTGCAGAACGGAAAGCAGGCGCTGCAGGCGATTAAGTGGTAGCGAGCGTGGTTGAATCCGACTTTTTTCATCACCGAAAATCTCACTCGCCAGTCGGGTATCGATGTAATAGCGCAGCTGGTCATCACACTGGTTCATGAATTCAGTAAAGCGCAGAGTGAGTGCGACTTCATTTGCGGATAACTGGCGAAAGCCGGTCACGCCACAACTGGCGTGAATATCAATTAACTCATCATGAATGGGTAGCACCAGATGCATCTGTAAAGGCTTGATACTGCGCGTCATCTCTAGTGGCTCACCTGATGGGTTGAGCAGAAAGGCAGAGCGTATATCACAACGGATCTGGGTTGAGACACTCGACAGATCATGCGCGGTAGCCAAGATATGGTAACCATCGCGGCTGGTCATGGACAGTTTGGTCTGGCACATGATCCGGGGTGCGATACGGCGGTCAGAGTTTGTTTTTTTCATGCTTTACACGATACGGGTCTGCTATAGGTAATAATGTCAGAAGCAAATTTCGATCCAGAAGGCTGGTTTACTGCCGAAGCCGACAGAAAATCCTGACCCAGGTCAGAACAATCGTCGAAATGCTGCGTTTGATGAACCGTTATAGCGACTGAATACCGGATTGATATGCTTTTTTGAGCGCTTCGATGTGCTTCATGACAGTGAACAGTTACACTCATGTCACTGATAAACGACACATTCGCTGTAAGGAACAGGCAAGCATGATGGGACAAAGGGCACTGCTGGTGTCAATTGATTTTGTACGCTCGGCTTTTCAACACTTCTTTCAGGACAATTGCGTTAGAACCGCTGCGGCACTGTCTTTCACCACCATCCTGTCACTGGTGCCTTTGTTGGCGGTGATGCTGGTGACCCTGTCTGCCTTCCCGCTGTTTCGAGAGATTCAGGGTGACGTGAAGTCGTTTATGTTTGACAGCTTCGCGCCGGGCATCTCCGGTGTTGTCTGGGGGCATCTGGAACAATTTTCCCAGAAGGCGGCAGGACTCAGGGTAGTGGGACTGGCGGTACTCTTGTTCACCGCCCTGTCGATGATGTCGACCATTGAAACGGCGTTTAATCATATCTGGCACGTGCGTGTGAATCGACGCTTCAGAACCCGTTTTCCGATTTACTGGGCCGTTCTGACACTGGGGCCACTGCTGATAGGTGCCGGATTCGCCGCTACCACCTACATCGTGTCGTTGCCCTTTGTGAGTGATTTTGATGCCAATCTGGGGCTCAAGCAGAAGCTCTTTATATTCTTACCCTTTCTGTTTGAGAGCCTGGCCTTTAGCCTGATGTACATGCTGATACCCAATCGCCCGGTAAAACTCTGGCATGCCCTCGCGGGCGGCCTGTTTGCAGGGTGTCTGTTTGAGCTGGCGAAACGTGGCTTCACCTATTACGTCACCAACTTTCCAACTCAGGAGGCGATCTACGGTGCGTTTGCCAGTATTCCGGTGCTGTTGCTCTGGATCTACCTGTCCTGGGTGGTGGTGCTGCTGGGGGCGGTGGTGGTGCGAACGCTGTCGATTTTTCGATATCAGGCAAGCGCTAGCCTGAGTCAACATTCGCATCTGCATTGTATGGTGCGCTTGGTGGGGTATTTGTGGCAGGCACGACAGGCCTCTGAAAGCCTGAATCTGGAGACAATCCAGCAGCGCGAAAAATCGATTTCCCCCGGCATGATTGAGCAAATGGCGTTGCGCCTGGACAGGGCTGGCTGGCTTGAGCATACCGAATCAGGGCGTCTTGTTTTGCTGGGTGATCTTGAGCAACGTACCCTGGGCCAATTAATAGCACTGGTGCCGGAATGGCAGCAGGGTGATGTGATGGGCGCTACTGATGAAGATGATGCGCAGGCTCTGACGGGCGATGCCTGGGACAGGGCACTACTGACGGCGATCAGTGACTACCGGGAAAGTGTCCGTAACAGTCTGCAGATTCCCCTGCGCAGCCTCTATGAGACTGCGAATGCGGGCTAGTTTTTCCAGGAAAACTGTTCATAGGCGACCGTCGATTCCTGCAGCTCATCGGCCATTATCTGCAGGGTTTCGCCGCTGCGTTTGAGTTCCAGACTGCGATCTTTCATAAACAGCCCTCTGGGTACGACCAGGTAGTCCGAACCCTGTTCAGCGCTGAACAGGAAGGCGCGTCGAAAGTCGGTGTCTGTTTTTCCACCGGATACCGCACGCACAGCGACCGCCTGTGGATTAACCGCCAGGCTTTGAATACCGATTTTGTATTCGCCATTTTTCTGCACCATGAGCCAGCGCACGGTGCCCATCAACCATGTGTCTTCAAGCCCATTAGTCGATCGGTAAATACCGATCAGATCACCTATGCGAGGAGGCGTGCCGGGTTTTTCATTTTTGAAAATTGAAAAGCCACCACTACTTTGATTAATGAAACTCCAGTCTTCCGTTTCATAGCGCGCTCGAGGCTGGGTGTCGCTGGCGAAGACATTATCGACCCCCATGATCTCATCGGTGTCCTCCGTTGTTTCAGCGCTAAATTCCGTCTCGTTATTCAGATGGAAATACAGGGCATTGACACCACTGGCGACCCTTAAACCACCCTCCAGTTCAGTCCTGGGGTGAACGCGTTTTACGGGGGTGCCGTAGGCATGCCTCAACTGTGTAACCAGAGTCTGTGCATGAACCTCTGAGAAAGCGACTGTGCCAGGCAGTTTGCCGTCTTTGTCCAGTGCCTGCTGGGCTTGTTGTACGTGTTTTTGCAGGGCGCGACAGTCGATGATTTTTAGCCCGGCTTTTTCCTGTTTGACCTTGAATTTACTCAGGCTGTAAGGCACGGTGCCCAGATTGATATCCACCATATACAGGCCTGATGTGTCAGTTGGAGGCGCGTAATCCGAGATCGTAATCCCATCTGCCCAGATATCCAGCTGGTCATAGATCTCCCAGATAGCGCCAAAGGGCAGGTGATGAGGGTCTACCAGCGAGGTCGCAAGGATCTGTTTGTAGACGTGATCTACATTTGTTTTTACCGGCACATCACCGACCGGGTAGGGGACATCCACGGCTAATTGTCGCAGGGAATCGGCACTCAGGTAGAGCTCGTGCAATTCGCGCCACACCGGTTTCGGTACCGGGGTATACGCCTGGTAATGCATCAGCAGCAGGTGTGATACCAGTCGAATTCCGATCAGTATCCCCTGTGTTGGTGGTTTTGTATTGATCCAGCGGGTCTTCTGCATCAGTGAATCATTCAGAGCCTGCCGACAGCAGGCGAGCAATTCAGCCGTGATGAATTTCATCGGTTGAATGAACTGGTAACGTGATTCCAGCGAACTGCTGTTTTCTGCATTTTTAACCCAGGTTTCCAGCAGGTACTCGTAGGGGTGCAGGTAGAGATCGAGCAGCTCAAAGCGGGTCGAGGATTTGAGCCCCTGTTGATTGCAGTAACGCAGAGTCTCAACCAGTAAATGTGTGGTTTTGGCAAAGTCCGTGTATGGCAGGTTCTCGAGCCATTCCTCAACATACGCCGGTCGTGTATCGGTTAACGGTTTATGCATGCTTGTTTGCCATTGGTTTATGATTATTATTTTGTATACGCAATATTTTACGCAAATGATGAACCATTCTTACCTAATTCTAGTAAAAAAGAACCCTTTGCAAACTGGTAACAGGGACAGAATGGCCCCTGAACGATGGAACAGGGGCATGAACGAGATCGGCTGATTGAAAAAATTCTTGAGACGACCGATGTTCAGGATACACTCGCGGCTAATTCAAACGGAATTAAAAATACTGGCTATAGAAGGGGGGGGAGATGATACAGAGCGCCAGACGATGTGTGGTGTCCGGGCGGGTACAGGGGGTGTTTTATCGGGCCTCGACCCAGCAGCGCGCACAAAAACTCGGGCTCACCGGCTGGGTTCGAAACAGGCCGGATGGTGGCGTGGAGGTCTTCGCCTGCGGTGAAGCGGAGCAGCTCGAGGCCCTGTGCAGATGGTTACAGCAGGGCCCGGAGATGGCGAAGGTCAGCTCGGTTGAATGTCAGGACTGTGCCGTTGAGGCGTTTACGGATTTCAGTATTCGCCCCTGAGTGCTTAACCGGCCAGTTGCTGCTGAATAAAGGACAGTGCCGTATCCAGCGGAATATCCTGACTGTCCGCATCAGTGCGTCCCTTGTATTCGGCTTTATTTTCGTCCAGTCCACGATCGCTGATAACCAGACGATGCGGAATGCCGATCAGTTCCATGTCTGTGAACATCACTCCCGGGCGTTCCTTGCGGTCATCCAGTAAGACCTCAATTCCTGCCGCCTGCAATGCCTGATAAAGCATCTCGACCGCCTCCTGCAGACGCTGGGATTTGTGCATGTTGATTGGAACCAGAGCGACCTGGAAGGGTGCAATTGAGAGTGGCCAGACGATGCCCCGGTCATCATGGTTCTGTTCGATCGCAGCGGCCACCAGACGCGAGACGCCAATGCCGTAACAGCCCATGGTCAGGGTCACGGCCTTGCCATTCTCATCCAGACAGGTTGCCTTCATGGCCTGACTGTATTTATCGCCCAACTGGAAGATATGTCCGACCTCGATGCCTCTGGCAATTTCCAGTTCACCTTTACCATCCGGACTCGGATCGCCCGCCACCGCATTACGCAGGTCTGCGACTTGCGGCTCAGGTAAATCGCGACCCCAGTTAAGGCCACTTAGATGATGTCCGTTCTGGTTGGCACCACAGACAAAGTCCGCGACACAGGCCGCTGCATAATCCACGATCACCGGAATAGGCAGATCTTTGGGCCCCAGGGATCCGATTTCGCAACCAAGCGTTTTGCTGATCACGGCGGCGTCGGCAAATTCCAGCGGGCTGGCTATGGCCTCCTGTTTCTCGGCCTTGACCGTGTTGAGTTCATGATCGCCACGCAGTACCAGTGCCACCAGACTGTCATCAACCCCCTTTACGATCAGGGTTTTCAGGCATTGTTCCGGGCCAACCTGCAGAAATTCACTGACCTCTTCAATACTGTGCTGTTCCGGAGTGGCGATCAGTTCGGCCTCTTTACTGGCTGCGGGTCGGCTACTGATATCGGCGCTGGTAGGCGCCTTCTCGACATTCGCGGCATAATCACTGCCATTACTGAAAGCGATACTGTCTTCGCCGGAGGAGGCCAGCACATGAAACTCATGCGAGGCATTGCCACCGATATTTCCGGAGTCCGCCTCGACGGCACGGAATTTCAGACCAATTCGAGTAAAGATCTGCGTATAGGTGTCATGCATCTGCGCGTAGGTTTCCGCCAGCGAGGCCTGATCCAGATGGAATGAATAGGCGTCTTTCATGAGGAATTCGCGTGCGCGCATGATGCCGAAGCGTGGACGTACCTCGTCACGGAACTTGGTCTGAATCTGATAAAAATTGGCGGGTAGCTGACGGTAACTGCGAATCTCGCGGCGAATCAGATCGGTAATAATCTCTTCATGCGTAGGGCCAAGGCAGAAGTCTCGCTGATGACGATCCTGAATCCGCAGCAATTCTGGCCCGTATTCATCCCAGCGGCCAGATTCTTCCCAGAGTTCGGCGGGTTGCACCCCCGACATCAACAGTTCCTGTGCATCGGCCTTGTCCATTTCGTTACGGATGATCTGCTCAATTTTGCGCAAGACCCGCAGACCGAGCGGTAACCAGGTGTAAATCCCGGAGGCCTGCTTGCGGATCATGCCCGCCCGAAGCATGAGTTGATGACTGATGATCTCGGCATCGGCCGGGGCATCACGCAGGGTCGGGATAAGCATTTTTGAGACGCGCATGGGTGTATTTACCGCTGATCGAAAAGGGCGGATTCTACAACAATCCGGCTGGGAGTGTTATGCATCGGAGTATCACCGCCTCCAATTGCCATCAAGTCCTGTTCTGTTCTGAAACAGGCGCTGTGTTAAGCGGCTTATCATCAGTGCGTTACTGGATTGCGTCCGGATGGAAAACGGGTCAAAAAGCAGGGCTCGAATGGGGGATTTGTGCGCCTTAACTTGACCTGACTCATGAATGTCAGTAACTTCCCCCCGTTTTACCCGTAATCAAAGCAAACACCAGAAAATCTGGGTGGGGTTATCTACTGTGGCAAAGACGCTAAGAGGCGCAGAAATACTGATCGAATGCCTGAAAGACGAGGGGGTTGAATACCTGTTCGGCTATCCGGGTGGCTCAGTACTGCACATATACGACGATTTATTCAAACAGGATGCGGTTAAGCACATCCTGGTACGACACGAACAGGGCGCGACCCATGCCGCAGATGGTTATGCGCGCGCTACTGGCAAACCTGGCGTGGTGCTGGTCACCTCCGGCCCGGGTGTCACCAATACCGTCACGGGTATCGCAACCGCCTACATGGATTCCATTCCGATGGTGATCATCAGCGGTCAGGTGCCGACACATCTAATTGGTAATGATGCCTTCCAGGAAGCCGACGCAGTCGGTATTACGCGTCCCTGTGTCAAACACAACTTTCTGGTCAAGGACGTCAAGGACCTGGCCGAGACGATTAAGAAGGCCTTTTACATTGCGACCACCGGTCGTCCTGGCCCGGTGCTGGTAGATCTTCCCAAGGATGTCACCGCGCATACCGCCGAATATCATTATCCTGAGTCGGTCGAAATCCGTTCATACAAGCCAGTGACGCGTGGACACCCCGGACAGATTAAAAAAGCCGTGCAGATGATTCTGGAGGCCCGTCGCCCGATGATTTACAGCGGTGGTGGTGTGATACTGGATAATGCCGACAAGGAGTTAATCGAGTTTACCCGTGAACTGGGTTACCCGATTACCAACACCCTGATGGGACTGGGTGCCTACCCGGGTACCGACCCACAGTTTGTTGGGATGCTCGGCATGCATGGTACCTATGAAGCAAACATGGCGATGCATCAGTGTGACACCCTGATCGCTATTGGCGCGCGATTCGATGATCGTGTGACCGGCGATCTGGAAAAGTTCTGTCCCAATGCGCGCATCATTCATATCGATATCGACCCTTCGTCTATTTCGAAGAATGTACCGGTCGATATTCCGATCGTGGGCAGTGTGAAGAATGTCCTGCAGGAAATGAACAAGCTGTTGAAGGCCTCCAGCAACAAACCGGACAAGAATGCACTGGCCGACTGGTGGGAACAGATCAAGAAATGGCAGTCCATTGACTGTCTGCGTTTCGATCGGACTACCGATGTGATCAAACCGCAGTACGTGGTCGAACAGTTACATGAGGTGACGCATGGTGATGCGATTGTTGCCTCCGACGTTGGGCAGCATCAGATGTGGGCCGCTCAGTATTACAAGTTCAATAAACCACGCAAATGGCTGAACTCTGGTGGTCTGGGCACCATGGGCTTTGGCCTGCCTGCCGGTATGGGTGCGAAACTGGCATACCCGGATCAGGATGTGGCCGTTATCTCTGGTGAAGCGAGTCTGGTGATGTGTATTCAGGAGCTCTCAACCTGCCTGCAGTATGACCTGCCAGTAAAGATTGTGAGTCTGAATAATCGCTACATGGGCATGGTTCGCCAGTGGCAGGAGTTCTTCTATGACAGCCGCTATTCACACTCCTACATGGATGCACTGCCTGATTTTGTGAAGCTGGCAGAGAGCTATGGTCATGTGGGTATGCGGATAGAAAAAACCGCAGACGTACGTCCCGCTCTGGAAGAGGCCTTCGCGATGAAGGATCGTCTGGTGTTGATGGATTTTGTCACCGACCAGTCAGAGAACGTGTATCCAATGATCGCCGCCGGTAAGGGCCACAATGAAATGCATTTGCCGATCGATGTAGAAAGAGAGCTGTCATGAGCGGAAGACATATAATTTCAATTTTGCTGGAAAATGAAACCGGCGCACTGTCTCGCGTGGCGGGCCTGTTTTCAGCCCGCGGTTATAATATTGAATCATTAACCGTAGCGCCGACTGAAGATCCTACCGTGTCGCGCATGACACTGGTAACCAGTGGCTCCGATTCGATCATTGAGCAGATCACCAAACAGTTGAATAAGCTGATCGACGTGATCAAACTGGTGGACCTGAATGAGTCCCGTCACATTGAACGTGAACTGATGCTGATCAAGGTCTGGGCACGTGGTGATGATCGGAATGAAATTAAGCGTTTGATTGATATCTACCGAGGCAGCATCGTTGATGTTACCGATGCGACCTATACGATGGAACTTACTGGCAACGCGGAAAAGCTGGACTCATTCCTTGAAGCCATCAACAGCGACCTGATTGTTGAGGTTGTTCGCAGTGGTGCTACCGGTATCGCTCGCGGTGAAAAGCATCTGACCCTTTAATTAAAATTATTTCTGTAACACTGAAATCAAGAGAGAACAATGAACATTTATTACGACAAAGACGCCGACCTTTCACTTATCCAGGGTAAGAATGTAGCCATCATTGGTTACGGTTCCCAGGGACACGCCCACGCCAATAACCTGAGCGAGTCAGGAGTCAATGTCGTGGTTGGCTTGCGCGCGGGTTCCACTTCAGCCCTCAAGGCCGAGCAGGCCGGTCTGACTGTAAAAGAGATTGACGATGCCGTTGCGGGTGCCGATGTAGTGATGATTCTGGCACCTGATGAACATCAGGCTGCGCTGTATCGCAACAGCATTGAACCTAACATCAAACAGGGTGCGGCACTGGCTTTTGCTCACGGCTTTAATGTGCATTATGAACAGATCGTACCTCGTGCCGATCTGGACGTAATCATGGTTGCACCGAAGGGCCCGGGTCACCTGGTTCGTTCTACCTATGTAGAGGGTGGTGGTGTACCTAGCTTGATCGCGGTTTTCCAGTGCGCTTCAGGTCAGGCCAAGGATATCGCCCTGTCTTACGCCTCCGCCAACGGCGGTGGTCGTGCCGGAGTGATTGAGACCAATTTCCGTGAAGAGACAGAAACCGATCTGTTCGGTGAGCAGACCGTTCTCTGTGGTGGTGCTACCGCACTGGTTCAGGCGGGTTTTGAGGTTCTGACCGAAGCAGGCTATGCGCCAGAAATGGCCTACTTTGAATGTCTGCATGAACTCAAGCTGATCGTCGACTTGATGTACGAAGGCGGAATTGCAAATATGCGCTACTCTATCTCTAACACCGCTGAATACGGTGATTTGACCCGCGGTCCTCGTATCATTACTGAGGAGACCAAGGAAGAAATGCGCGAGTGTCTAAGAGAGATCCAGAACGGTGAGTTCGCACGTGAATTCATTCTGGAAAACCAGGGCGGTGCAGCCACATTGAAGGCCAAACGTCGCCTCGGCAGAGAGCATCCCATCGAAGAAGTGGGTACCAGACTTCGCTCCATGATGTCATGGATCGAAGACAACAAGATTGTCGATAAAAGCAAAAACTAATCAGCGATACCTGTCTGTTGTGGGCTCAGACCCGCAACAGACAGGGCCGTGATACCAGGGGGGAACGGCAATATAAGCCGTCATCGGGGACCGGAAACGGTCCTTTTTTTTTAGCCAGTGTCCGGAATGAAGGGGATTGCCTGACCTGGATATCGGCCTGGAGTCAGGCCAGCAACATCGATCAGGACATAGAGTGAGTAAATACCCTTTTATCGCCCGTGAGGGCTGGATACCCATTGGCCTCGCGCTGATGTTGTCATT
>JBFIID010000065.1:0-10192 GCA_041601415.1 Gammaproteobacteria bacterium | reverse complement strand
ATTTCATCTAATCCACATCTCGCCTATGCCAGGGCTGCAGCCCTGTTGCATGCAGAGCCGGAACTGCCGCCGTTCATTCATCCGAGCGCGGTTATTAGTGAGCATGCCATTGTTCATCCATCGGCCAGTATCGGTGCGAATGCGGTTATCGAAGAGGGAGCCAGAATTGGCGCTTCCAGCTCGATTGGGCCGGGAAGTGTGATTGGAGCGAATGCGCGCATCGGTGAATTTACACGCATCCTGGCGAATGTGACGATTGCTCATAAGGTGATCATCGGACGTCGCGTAGTGATTCATCCCGGCGCGGTGATCGGCGCAGATGGCTTTGGTCTGGCACGCGACGGAGAGTCATGGATTAAGGTGCCACAGGTCGGGTCGGTACAAATTGGAGATGATGTCGAGATTGGCGCTAATACCACGATCGACCGTGGCGCATTGAAAGATACGGTACTGGAACAGGGGGTTAAACTCGATAACCTGATCCAGATTGCACACAATGTGGTCATTGGAGCGCACACAGCTATTGCCGGTTGCACCGGGATTGCCGGAAGTACGCGCATCGGCAAGCGTTGCATGATTGGTGGTGGTGTGGGTATCTCCGGACATCTGGAGATCGCCGACGACGTGACAATAACGGCTACCTCACTGGTCGCAAAATCCATTCCTGAAAGCGGGATTTATTCATCTTCACTACCTGCACGCTCGGTTCGCGACTGGAACAAGCGTCTGGCCAGACTGAACAAGCTCGGCGACTGATACGCTCCAGTCTATTGAGCGCAGTGACTGCTCTTAATACATAACAGTCTGCTTTGGTTCACAGTCAGGAAAAAAAACACTTTTGGGCGAAGGTCTTGGCGAGGGTTTCAGTTATAATCCCGAGTCTCAGCAGACCATTGTTCTCGATCATACAGGCTAAATTGCAATGAACCCCAAGGATATACACGAGATTCTCAAAACCCTGCCGCATAAATACCCCTTTTTGCTGGTAGATCGGGTGCTGGATTGTGAGCCCGATAGCTATATCAAGGCATTGAAGAATGTCACCATCAACGAACCTTTTTTTCAGGGCCACTTTCCTGACAGACCGGTGATGCCGGGGGTTCTGTTGATTGAGGCTCTGGCACAGGCCACGGGCCTGCTAGCCTATTACTCCAATGTCGAGGGTCTCAATCCGGGTGACGTTTTTTATCTGGTCGGTATTGATAAGGCTCGTTTCAAACGCACCGTGCATCCCGGCGATCAATTAATTCTGGAAGCCACCGTACTGCGTGAAAAACGTGGGATATTTGTTCTGGATGGCAAGGTCAGTGTAGATGGTAAGGTGGTTGCCAGTGCAGAATTAATGACGACCAGAGCGCGCGACGTTTGATTCATCCCAGCGCGATTATTGATGCCGATGCCGTCATCGCGGATGACGTCAGCATCGGGCCCGGAACAATTATCGGTGCCGGTGTGGAGATTGGTGCAGGCAGCGAAATTGGCCCGTATACGGTGATTAAAGGGCCCACACGAATCGGCTGCAATAATAAGATTTATCAGTTCTGTTCGATCGGTGAGGATCCTCAGGATAAGAAATACGATGACGACCTGGAGTCCTGTCTGCAGATTGGCGACGGCAACACGATTCGGGAATATGTCAGCATCAACCGTGGTACCGAAAACGGAGGCGGGGTCACGCGTCTTGGTGACAATAACTGGATCATGGCCTATGTGCATATCGCCCATGACTGTCATGTTGGCAGTCACACGATTTTTGCTAACAATGCGACGCTGGCGGGACATGTAACGATCGAGGATTATGTGATCCTTGGTGGCTTCACCGGTGTACATCAGTTCTGTCGTCTCGGGGCTCACAGCTTCTCTGCTATTTCCTCTGTGATCGTCAAGGACGTACCTCCTTTTCTGATGGTCTCCGAGAACCCTGCCCGGCCGCATGGACTGAATACCGAAGGTCTGAAGCGCCGCGGCTTTAGCAGTGAGCAGATCAGTGGCCTGAAAAGGGCCTATAAGGTTGTTTACAAACAGAGTCTTCTAGTCAGGGATGCGATTACTGTGCTGGAAGACATGGCGCAGGAATGTGAGCACATCGCGCAGTTCAGGCAATTTATCAGTCAATCAGAACGCGGAATCGTGCGTTAAGCCAGTCGCGTTTCGATGCGGGTCAGCAGTTGAACTGATCCACTAGCATCCATCATCAGTACAGGGCTAAACCGAGCGGTATGACAAGAATCGGCATTGTGGCGGGCGAAGCGTCTGGGGATCAACTGGGCGCGCCGCTGATAACAGCACTTCGTAGCCTGTATCCCGATGCCGTGTTTGAAGGTGTAGCAGGGCCGCTGATGCAGGAAGCGGGTTGTCATAGCCTGCATGATTTCGACCGACTCTGTGTGATGGGGCTGGTGGAGATCCTGGGACGTTATCGGGAACTGCGCGCGATGCGCGAGCAACTCATAGACTATTTCATCGCCAACCCGCCAGATGTGTTTATCGGCATTGATTCCCCCGATTTCAACCTGGGCCTTGAACAGCGCTTACATGCCGCAGGTATCAAAACCGTTCATTATGTCAGTCCATCGGTCTGGGCCTGGCGCAAATCCCGTCTTAAATTGATTAAGCGCTCTACTGACCTGATGCTGACTCTGTTCCCGTTCGAACAACGCTTTTATCAGGAGCACGAGATTCCTGTCTGCTGTACCGGGCATTCGATGGCTGACCGGATTCCGATGCAGCCGGATCAGGCGGCCGCCAGAAATGAACTGTCGCTACCACTGGAGAAGACATTGATTGCGCTGTTACCGGGCAGTCGTCAGAGTGAATTAAAACGCCTCACAGACAGTTTTCTTCAGACCGCTCTGTGGTGTCAGCAACAACAACCGGATCTGGACTTTGTTGCAGCACTGGTCAACCCGCAGGGCGCGGCGTATTTTCAGGCTCGAAAAGAGGAACTGGCACCGGATCTGCTTATACGAGTGGTGACCGGTAATACCCACCGGGTAATGGAAGCTGCGGATTTACTGCTAATAGCCTCCGGAACCGCGACTCTGGAAGGCCTGCTCTATAAGCGACCCATGGTGGTTGCGTATAAAACCGCCTGGCTGACCTATTTCATCATTCGTGCGATGACCCGGTTACCGTTTTACTCGTTACCGAATATCCTCTCTGGACGGGGGCTGGTACCGGAGTTTATCCAGTATGGGATACGCGCCGGGATACTCGGCCCTGCCCTGATTAAATTGCTGAGGAATCCGGAGGAGACTGAAGCGGTGATTACCAGCTTCAAACAACTACACAGTGATTTGCAATGTGGTGGCAGCAGCCGGGCTGCAGCAGCGGTGAGTGAGTTGATGCAGCGATGAGTAACTTATTTGATTTTGATCTGAGTGATTTCCCTCTGTTGAGTGCTGGTGTCGATGAGGCTGGACGCGGCCCGCTTGCCGGGCCGGTGGTGGCCGCCGCCGTGATCCTCGATAGTGACCACCCGATAGAAGGACTGGCCGATTCGAAAAAACTCAGTGAAAAACGGCGTATCTCGCTGGAGGCAGAGATCAAGCAACACGCCCTGTGCTGGGCCGTGGGGCGTGCCGAGGTGGAAGAGATTGATGAAATGAATATTTTGCATGCCAGTTTACTGGCGATGCAGCGTGCGGTAGCAGCACTTCAAACCTCCCCGGAGCATGTGCTGGTCGATGGTAACCAGCGACCGCCAATCCGCTTACCGATGACGACTGTTGTGAAGGGGGATAGTCGCGTCGCGGCGATTGCGGCCGCCTCTATCCTGGCCAAACAGTGTCGTGATCGGGAAATGCTGGAAATGGATCAAAAATACCCGGCCTATGGATTTGCCCAGCACAAGGGGTACCCGACGCGCGTGCATCTGGAGGCTCTGGCAACCGAGGGTGTTACGGTCATTCATCGGCGTAGTTTTGCACCAGTAAAACGATGTCTGGCGCAGGTGACAGATAAATGACCCGGGCCTTCGTGCATCTGCACCTTCACACGGAGTACTCCGTGGTTGATGGTCTGATCCGTATCAAACCGCTGATTAACCAGGTCAGGAATGAGAATATGCCGGCCGTGGCACTCACGGATCAGGGCAATCTGTTTGGTATGGTGAAGTTTTATCGACAGGCGCTGGCTAACGGTATAAAGCCTATCATTGGTGCCGATGTCTGGATTGAGGCGCATGGTGATGTGCATGACAGAAGCCGCCTGTTGTTGTTCTGTCAGGATCTGGATGGCTATAGAAACCTTTCTCGACTCATCACCCGCAGCTATCTCGAAGGTCAGGCGGAGGGCGTGCCGTATATCCATTTTGACTGGTTGCAGGAACATCATCAGGGACTCATAGCCCTGTCTGGCGCACAGGAAGGGGATATCGGTAAGGCCCTGCTGGCGGGAGATATGACGCGTGCGCGCGAACTGGCGCAGGACTGGCAGGCTCTCTATCCCGATCGTTTCTATCTGGAGTTACATCGCACCGGTAAGCCCGAAGATGAGGATCACATCGATGCGGCGGTTGATCTGGCGGCGGAAATGGACCTGCCGGTGGTCGCTACCAATAACGTGAGATTCCTGCAGCGTGATGATTTCGATGCGCATGAGGCGCGTGTCTGTATCCATGATAGCCGCACCCTGGCAGATCCTCGCCGGCCTAAAAATTACACCGCTCAACAGTATTTACGTAGTGCCGAGGAAATGGCGGAGCTGTTTGCCGACCTACCCGAGGCGCTGGAAAATACCCTGGAAATTGCAAAACGCTGCAATCTTGAGCTGGTTCTGGGCACCTATTTTCTGCCGGACTTTCCGGTACCGGAAGGGGTGTCACTGGACGAGCATTTTGTTGAGTTGTCTCGACAGGGAATGGAACAACGGCTGTCCGTGTTGTTTGATCGGGAGGCTAAGGACTTTGCGGAAAAACGACAGGCCTATGATGAGCGTCTGCAGATAGAACTGGATGTCATCATCGGCATGGGTTTCCCGGGTTACTTCCTGATTGTTGCAGACTTTATCGCCTGGGCAAAAGAAAACGGGATCCCGGTTGGTCCGGGGCGTGGTTCGGGCGCCGGTTCGCTGGTTGCCTATGCCCTGAAGATCACCGATCTCGATCCACTTGCCTATGAATTGCTGTTCGAACGTTTCCTCAACCCCGAACGTGTCTCAATGCCCGATTTCGATGTCGATTTCTGCATGGATCGACGCGATGAGGTGATCGAATATGTAGGTCAGCGCTACGGTAAGGATCGTGTTTCGCAGATCATCACCTATGGCAGTATGGCGGCCAAGGCCGTGGTGCGTGATACCGGCCGGGTGCTTGGACAACCCTACGGCTTCGTTGATCAGATCGCCAAACTCATTCCCTTTGAAATCGGTATCACGCTGGAAAAAGCGTTGGAGCAGGAAGAGGCACTGCGCAGCCGTTACGAGAATGAGGAGGACGTGCAGACCCTTATTGAACTCGCCCTGAAGCTGGAGGGGCTGACTCGAAACGCCGGTAAACACGCCGGAGGTGTGGTGATTGCCCCATCACCCCTGACCGATTTCACTGCCCTCTACTGTGAGCAGGGTGCTACTACCGCCGTGACCCAGTTCGACATGAGTGATGTCGAGGGTATCGGCCTGGTGAAGTTCGATTTTCTGGGCTTGCGTACCCTGACCATCATTGACTGGGCAGTGCGCGACATCAATATCGCCAAGCGTGAAAAGGGTGAGCCGGAACTGGATATCAGCGCCATCCCGCTGGACGATCGCGCGACCTACTCACTGGTCATGCGTGCCGATACCACCGCTGTATTCCAGCTTGAATCGCCGGGAATGAAAGACCTGATCAAACGTCTGAGGCCCGACACCTTTGCCGATATGATTGCGCTGGTGGCGCTGTTCCGCCCCGGTCCCCTGCAGTCTGGCATGGTGGATGATTATGTGGACCGCAAGCACGGCCGTCAGAAAGTGGAATACCCACATCCGGAACTGGAACCGATTCTGAAACCGACCTACGGCACCATTCTCTATCAGGAGCAGGTGATGCAGATCGCGCAGGTACTGGCCGGTTATTCTCTGGGTGGTGCAGATCTGTTGCGTCGGGCAATGGGCAAGAAAAAACCGGAGGAGATGGCCAAGCAGCGAGCCATTTTTACCGAAGGTGCGGTTGCACATAATGTCGATGAAGCCAATGCGACGAGCATCTTCGACACCATGGAAAAATTTGCTGAATACGGTTTCAACAAGTCCCACTCGGCGGCCTACGCGCTGGTGGCCTACCAGACCGCGTGGCTTAAGGCCCATTATCCGGCCGCCTTCATGGCAGCGGTGCTGTCATCTGATATGGATAATACCGACAAGGTTGTGGGCCTGTATGAAGAATGTAACGAGATGAAGCTGGTGGTCAAACCACCACACGTGAACCATTCTCGCTATCCCTTCACCGTGGCCGATGAGCGCACCATCCTGTACGGGCTGGGTGCGATTAAAGGTGCCGGTGAGGCGGCGCTGGAAGGCATTGTCACAGAGCGTGAGGCAAACGGCCCCTATCTCGACCTGTTTGATTTCTGTCGCAGGCTGGATACTCGCAAGGTCAACAAGCGGGTGCTGGATTCTCTCATTCGTTCTGGTGCAATGGATGGTCTGGGACCACATCGCAATGCCATTATGACGACGCTGCCTCAGGCTATTCAACGCGCTGAACAGCAGAGCAAGAATGATCAACAGGGGATTATTGATATGTTCGGCCTGAGCACGGACGTCAGTGCCGAGGAGGACAGTGATGTGCATTACGTTGATGTCCCCGACTGGTCAGAAGAAGATCGCCTGCAGGGTGAAAAGGAGACCCTGGGACTGTATCTTACCGGCCATCCGTACAATCGTTATGAACAGGAACTCAGGAATGTCGTGACGTGCCGAATTGCGGAAGTCCGGCCGGGTAAGAAATATACGGTGGCGGGACTTCTGATCAGGATGCGCAGCATCAATAGCCGGCGCGGCAAGATGATCATGATGACCCTGGATGACCGCACTGCACGTATCGAAGTGACGGTTTATTCTGAGGTACTACAACGTTATAGCGACCGCCTGGTGAAAGATCGGATACTGGTGGTGCAGGGTAAGGCCGAAGAGGACAGCTTTACTGGCCTTGCGATTACTGCAGAACACATCATGGATGTGCAGCAGGCGCGCGAGAGTAAGGTAACGGGGCTGGTCATAGAGATGCAATCCAGCAATGCCAGTCGCCAGACACTGAAAGATTTGCACCAGTTACTGGAGGCTCATAGCCCTGGTAATTGCCCGGTAGTCATCCATTATCAGCGGCCGGAAGGATGTGCTGAACTGCGGCTGGCCGATGCCTGGCGGGTGCGTCTGCCGGATCAACTACTTAAACAACTGGAAACCTTTGCCGGGGTCGACAGTATACGTTTGCAATACTGAATCATTGTCTGGCTAGTGGTATCCTTCACCCCATTGTTGAGCGGCCCTGGACAGGGCCAGCTGTGGTGGTAAGCGTTACTTTTCACAGAATCGAAACACACGAATCTTTCTGAGATTCACTAACTAAAAGTGGCAGGACAGGAATGGATCTAAACTTTCTGGATTTCGAACAACCCATCGCCGAACTTGAGGCGAAAATTGAAGAATTGCGTTATCTGGGTGGCGACAGTTCGCTGAATATCACCGAAGAGCTGTCACGCCTGCAGGAACGTTGCAAGGAAATGACGGTGTCAATTTTTAGCTCCCTGACACCCTGGCAAATTTCTCGTCTTTCCAGACACCCACAGCGCCCCTATTTGCTTGATTATGTAGAGCGAATCTTTACCGATGTTGAAGAATTGCATGGTGATCGTAGTTTCGCCGACGATGCGGCCATCGTCTGTGGTCTGGCACGCATGGACGGACGTCCCTTGGCCTTTGTAGGTCATCAGAAGGGACGTGATACCACGGAAAACCTGAAACGCAATTTTGGTATGCCGAAACCGGAAGGTTATCGCAAGGCATTACGAATTATGAAAATGGCCGAGCGTTTCAAATTGCCATTACTGACCTTTATCGATACCCCCGGCGCCTATCCCGGTGTTGGTGCAGAGGAAAGAGGGCAGAGTGAGGCGATTGCACGCAACCTGCTGGAAATGTCGGAACTGCAGACCCCAATCATCGCCACGGTTATTGGCGAGGGTGGCTCGGGTGGTGCGCTGGCCATTGGTGTGGCCGATCGTCTGCTGATGCTGGAATACAGTACCTATTCGGTGATCTCTCCGGAAGGCTGTGCGTCGATTCTCTGGAAGAGTTCCGACAAGGCCGAACAGGCTGCAAAGGCGATGGGTATCACCTCGGATAAGTTGCTGGAGCTGGAACTCATCGATGAGATTGTGCCAGAACCATTGGGTGGGGCGCATCGGAATATAGATAAAATGGCGGAAAGCCTGAAACAGAGATTGCTCGAAACCCTGGATGAACTGCAGGCGCAGGAACTCTCGGATACGCTGGACAAACGCTATCAGCGGCTGATGAAATACGGTCAGTTTATCGAGAACTGATCCACTACAGCTTGTCACTGATGACGGATCGCCTGTTCACAATCGAAGCGCTGGTGGACAGCCTGCGATCCTGTACAGAGGAGCAGGGCACAGAGTATCTTCTGGCTTTTAGTGGTGGCCTTGATTCCAGCGTTCTGCTGGACGCCATGCATCGGGCTAGCCGTGCCGCAGAATTACCCGACTTTAGCCTGACCGTGGTCCATGTTAACCATGGTCTACACAGGGATGCTGATAGCTGGCAGCGGCATTGTGAACAGGTCTGTTCGAGCCTGAACCTTCACTGTATTTCCGAGCGTCTGGATAGTGCACCACTGGCGGGTGACAGTATTGAGGCCTGGGCCAGAGAGGCGCGTTATCGCGTACTGGCTCGGCATTGTGATAAAAAAACCGTTCTACTCACGGCGCATCACCAGGATGATCAGGCCGAGACCCTGCTTCTCAATTTGTTACGCGGCAGTGGACCACATGGTCTGGCGGGCATGCCGGTGCTCCGCATGCTGAACCGAGCAGAAGGTTTGATTCCTCTTTGCAGACCCTTGTTGGGATTTTCACGTGAGTCGCTGCAAAACTATGCACAGCAGCAGGGCCTGAACTGGCTGGATGATCCATCCAATCAGGAACCTGCCTACGATCGGAATTACCTGCGTCTTAAGGTGCTGCCCATGCTCCAGCAACGTTGGCCTGCCTGTCATCGAAGTCTGCGTCATGCGGCCGAGATACAGGCCGATGTGGTTAGTCTGCTGGATGAGTTTGCAGCCCGGGATCTGCAGGGCATTGTGAATGCATCAGGTCTGGTGTGCTCGATCCCCGATCTGCTGGCGCTGAGCCCGGTACGTCAGGAAAACCTGCTGCGCTACTGGTTTCGCAGCCAGGGCTTATATCCACCTGGTCGTCGGCAGATGGTGAGCCTTCGGCAGCAGATGTTGCAGGCGGAGCGTGACACCCAGCCGCAACTCAAAATTGGTGCGGTGCTTTTGCGTCGCTATCGCGATCAATTACATCTTGAATTACAGCCAGAAAAAAATATCTCGCAGGACTGTGTCTGGCAACTCTCGGAACCGCTGGCGCTTGAGGGTGGCATATTACGTGCGACAGCAACCCTGGGTCAGGGCATTGCGGCGGACAGGATTGGGGCAACCCAGGTACAGGTACGATTCCGTCAGGGCGGTGAACGATGTCATCCCGTCGGCCGACAGGGCAGTCATCCGCTGAAAAAGATTTTTCAGGAATTAGACATCCCTGTCTGGCGTCGCGATCAGGTACCGCTGATCTATGTCGATGATGAGATTGTTGCTGTAGCGGATTTTTTTATCTGTGAAGGCTATCAGGCGGGTGCTGGAGAAAGTGGCTGGCAGATTGAATGGGAGCAGTTATGAACGACTTGTTTGAACGGGCACAGGCCTGTTTGATCTGTGCAGATCCGGATCAGAAAGTTGCCTTGAGCCATGCGAGCGCAGCGGCCTGGAAAGCCGGTCAGCTCGGGGCCACAGCGATAACAGACTGGCTGCCTGTTGATCAGCCGGGGCGACCGGTGAAGCCCGTTCTGGTAGAACCGAAGAACCTGTCCAGACGAGGCACCGCGAGGAAGGAAGCGCATGCCGCGCTGATCCATGCGGTCGTGCATATCGAGTTCAATGCCATTAACCTCGCCTGGGATGCCGTCCATCGCT
>JBFIID010000064.1:0-10214 GCA_041601415.1 Gammaproteobacteria bacterium | reverse complement strand
GTTTTCATTAATCGCGGCATCAACCGTAAGCACATTGATCTTTTCAAGATCATGACGTGCACCGACTTCATAGTCATTGAAGTCATGGGCAGGGGTGATTTTGACGCAACCGGTACCGAATTCAGGGTCGACATAGTCATCAGCGATGACAGGAATGGTGCGGCCGGTGAGCGGTAGTTCTACCTGCTGGCCGATCAGATCCTGATAGCGTTCATCTTCCGGGTGTACGGCAATGGCGGCATCACCGAGCATCGTTTCAGGACGTGTAGTAGCGACGATGACGTGACCCTTTCCATCGACACGTGGATAGCGGATATGCCACATGTGGCCGTTTTCTTCTTCGGAAATAACCTCAAGGTCGGAGATCGCGGTATGCAGCACCGGATCCCAGTTGACCAGACGCTTACCCCGATAGATAAGGCCTTCATCATAGAGTTGCACGAAGACTTCACGAACCGCTTTGGAGAGACCCTCATCCATGGTGAAGCGTTCACGGCTCCAGTCCATTGAGGTACCCATGCGACGCAATTGCCGGGTGATGGTATTACCGGAGTGTTCTTTCCAGTCCCACACCGCTTCGGTAAACTTTTCACGGCCCAGATCGTGGCGACTCTTTCCCTCTGCACCCAATTGACGTTCTACCACCATCTGGGTTGCGATACCCGCGTGATCGGTACCACATTGCCACAGCGTTTTGTCTCCGCGCATCCGATGATAGCGGGTCAGGGTATCCATCAGGGTGTCCTGAAAGGCATGCCCCATATGCAGACTGCCGGTAACATTCGGCGGCGGTAGCATAATGCAGTAGGCATTGTCGCTCTGATTGTCCTGCGCAGAAAAATACCCCTGTTGTTCCCAGGTGTTGTACCAGTCCTGCTCTATGGCATGTGGGTTATATGCTTTATCCATGATCTTTAATTCGTGGTTGGTGGTGGCGAAAAGATAGTTGTTTCAGCGGCGCGGCATTATACACGTGACGACCGTAAACCCTTAATCAGACTTTGGGAGTCTGTTATATCAGGGCATCGCTTCAGTCGTCCGACTTGTTTTTAATCAGGGAGAGCCCGGAGACGTCCTCGTCCTCATCTTTTTTCCAGTTATTCATTGGCAGATAGATGGGCGGTTCGGCGCGTGCGCGAATAACGGGCTTGCGGTGTTCCTGTGCGCTGTTGCCTGTTTCTGTGGTCGTTTCAGCGTTGCTATCCTGGTGTGCATCGAGACGATTTTTCAGACTGTCGAGGATCGATGTACGGGCACTGCGGGTGACCTTCTCCAGTTCCTGATCGACAATGTCTTCGAGTTCACGCAGTAACTCTTCGGTGGCAAATGGCGGTGCTGATACGGGCTCAGTCGGCGCTGCTGTTTCTTCTGTGCGCTGTTCATCGACGGCGGGGCTGAATCTCAGGTTTTCATCACGCGTTAGTACCGGTGGTTCCAGTTCCTGTTCGAGTTCCTCTTCCGGTATGACTATATCTATCAGTGTCGGAACCGCCGCTTCGTCGTAATCCACCGTTGCATGTTCAGACTGTGGTTGATCCTTCTGTGACTCCAGGAGATCGGCGAGGGTTTCAATGGCCTGATCCAGTGAAGCTAACTCTTGCTTGTGTTTTTCTTCAGACATGATGGGTTTCCAGACTATAGCCGCGATCCTGATAGAAACGATAGCGTTCACGCGCCTGCTGCCGCAGTTTTTCGTCTGTCGGCACCACCTCAAGCACGCGCTCGAAGCGGCTAAAAAACAGCGGCACGGAATGATCCAGGTTGATCAGCACATCACTGAAGTCAGGCGCATCTTCTCCATGGCCTACCAGAATGGGGGTACTCGCATCGGCTTGTCCCTCGAAACGGGCATGCGGCAGAAAGCTGACGTCACGCCAGGTCCATAACAGCTTGTCGAGCCGCGCGGCGTGTTCACTGGACCCGGTATTCAGGTAGACCTTATGCCCATCCTTCCAGGCCTTGCTGGTCAGGGTGCAGGCAACCTTTTCCCAGTGATGGGATGAATCATCGCCGAGCAGATAAAAATCAACGCGCGTCATTGTCAGCCATGGTCAAGCGCATACTGTAATAATAATGATACAGGGCGTCCGGTGGCTCCCTTGTTATGCCCAGAATTCCAGGCTGTACCGGCTATATCCAGATGTGCCCAGTTCAGGTTCTTGGTAAAGCGAGACAGGAAACAGGCCGCCGTAATGGTTCCTGCATCACGTCCACCGATATTCTGCATGTCGGCAAAGGGGCTCTTGATCTGTTGCTGATACTCGTCCCATAGCGGGAGTTGCCAGGCACGATCACTGCTTTTTCTGCCGGCTTCCAGCAAATCGGCAGCCAGCGCATCATTGTTACTCAGTAGTCCGGTTGCATGTTTACCCAGAGCGATGACACAGGCGCCGGTGAGCGTGGCAATGTCGATGACGGCAGACGGTTTGTAGTTTTTCTCGGCATAGGTCAGGGCATCACACAGGATCAGACGACCTTCAGCATCGGTGTTGAGAATTTCGATGGTCTGGCCAGACATGCTGGTGACAATGTCACCCGGTTTGGTGGCGCTACCGCCCGGCATGTTTTCAGTTGCCGGTATGATGCCTACGACGTTCACTTTAGCCTGCATTTCGACCAGTGCCTTAAGCGTTCCCAGTACACTGGCAGCACCACACATGTCGTATTTCATTTCATCCATCTGTGGTGAAGGCTTGATTGAGATACCACCGGTATCAAAGGTGACGCCCTTGCCAACCAGCACCACGGGTTTGCCGGTGGCGTTCTTTCCCATGTATTCCATCACAATCAGTTTTGCGGGTTCCGAGCTGCCTCTGGAAACGGATAACAGCGAACCCATGCCCAGCTTTTCCATCTGTGCTTCATTCAGTACCTTCACTTTCAGACCATTACCGGCTTTCTGCAGGGACTTGGCCTGTGTCGCGAGATAGGTAGGAGTGCAGACATTGCCAGGCAGGTTACCCAGATCACGGGTAAAGTTGATGCCATTGGCAGAGGCACTGGCATTGGCGACTGCCCGATCAGCGGCAGCCTTTTTGCTGCCCGCAGGTAGTGCAATGACAAGTTTTTTCAGCGCTGCGGGAGTGGTTTTTTTACTCTTCATCTGGTCGAAGATGTACAGACTGTCTTCAGCCACGAGTACGGTGCTGGTGATGTTCCATGCGCTGTCTCGATCGGTGACAGCGACTTCGGGCAGACAGGTGTAGGCGTCTTTAGCACCGGTTTTCTTCAGGGCATTTATTGCGTTCAGTGTGCAGCGGCGAAATTCCTTATCACTCAATTTGCCTTCAGCTCCGCAGCCGACGAGCAGAATGCGCTCTGCAGTAGTACCCGGTACATTCTGTAATAACAGGGTTTCACCAGCCTTGCCGCTGATGTCACCGCGCTTGATGACATTGCTCAGATAGCCGCCGCTGGCTTTGTCCAGCGTCGTGGCACTGGGGCTCAATTTATTCTTTTCGTAGACGGCGGTAATGATGCACGCGCTACGGGTTTTCTCTACTGCGCCACTCTTGATTTGGAAGTCCATGCTGTTTAGATCACTCCTGCTGCCGGGGTCTTGTTATAATTGTTGCCAAGTGTATTCGTTAGTCGCAACATGCGCAAAGCCACCAGACCAGTCTATTGATAATAAAACGCTATCTCATTCGTGAAATTTTCCTGAATTTTTTCGGGATACTTTCTATTCTTCTGCTGATTCTGATCAGCAGTCGATTCGTGCGTTATCTGTCTGATGCCGTCGCCGGCGAGATCAGCAGTGAGAATATTCTCGAAATGCTGGTTTTGAAGATGACCTCTTCACTGGTGCTGCTGTTACCCCTGTGTCTGTATTTTGCGATTCTCATGGCGCTCGGTCGTCTGCGCCGCGATAACGAACTGACCGCCATCAGTGGTGCAGGACTGGGACGCAGCTTTCTCCTCAAGCAGGCCTTCTTGCTGGCTTTGCTGGTTGCGCTTCCGGTCTCAGGACTTTCCCTGTTTGTTGCTCCCTGGGCGGAAAACCGTGTGATTGAATTAGAGGCGAAGGCCGAACAGGAATCAGATATCTCGGGTATCAGTGCGGGGCGTTTCAAGGAATTCAGTGAAGGTGACCGGGTCATCTACGTAAAAGATATGTCCGATTCCAATCGCCTGATGGAGAATGTCTTCCTGCAGGTGCGACAGAATCAACAACTCGGTGTGCTGACCTCAAGTACCGCCAAATTAGAGAACAACCCCGATACGCGAGACCGCTTTGTGATCTTTGAAAATGGGCATCGCTACACCGGTGAACCGGGAAATTTGAATTATGTGATTACCGCCTATGAGGAATACGGGGTTCGGATCAAGGCACATGAAGGCACCATCGACCATCTCAAACTAAAGGCGCGTTCGACCAAACTGCTGTGGAACACCTTTGATAATCAGGGTAAGGCCGAGTTGCAGTGGCGCCTGGCGATGCCCCTGAGTGTGCTGCTTCTGGCAGGGATGGCCGTTCTGCTGGCGCCGACCACACCCGATCGGGGCGGTCGATATTCCGGCATGCTGATTGCCATTCTGATTTATTTCACCTACAGCAACCTGCTCGGGGTGTGTCGTAATCTGGTCAAGAAAGGGGAGATACCAGCCTGGCTGGGACTCTGGTGGGTACATCTGCTCCTGATCATCGTGATGCTCGCCATCCTGTTCTATCCAGAGTTCAGCCGCTGGAAAGCAGGTCGTCGCCAGCACCCGGTTCTGCCTGTCGCACCATGAAAATCATTGATCGTTATATTCGCCGTACCGTGATCTCGTCTACCGTAACGGTAATGCTGGGCCTGATCGCTATATTCACCTTTTTCACTTTCATTGATGAACTGGATCAGGTCGGCCGGGGGCGCTATGGCATCATTCAGGTGCTGGAATATGTGCTGCTGAGTATTCCTACCATGGCCTATGAGATCTTTCCCATGGGCGCGTTGATTGGCTCATTGCTGGGACTAGGCTCGCTTATGAGCAACAGCGAGATCACAGTAATTCGTACCTCCGGTGTCTCACTGGGACGAACCATATTTTCAGTCCTGAAAGCAGCGGCGCTGATCATGGTCGTTGCGATGCTGATTGGTGAATTCATCGCGCCACCCGCTGAAGAACTGGCGCGCAGTCATCGCTCCGTCGCCCTGTCGGATCAGATCACATTGAAAACGCGATATGGTTTCTGGGCGCGCGATGGGCAGAGCTTTATTAACATTCGAAAGATTCTGCCGGCCAATCAGGTCGAGGATATCTATATATATGAGTTTGATCAGGACGAGAAACTACGCATTAGTACCCATGCCCTGCGTGGTTCATATGCGGAAGGTCGCTGGTTGCTGGAAGATATTGTGCAAACCGACCTGAGCGGTGAGTTCGTGCAACGCAAACGACTGGAACAGGCCGAGTGGAAATCATTATTAAAACCGGAGTTGATTAACCTGGTTGTAATCAAACCCAATTCGCTGTCGATCCGCGATTTGCTCGGCTATATCGGTTATCTGAGTTCCAATTCGCAGAATGCCTCGCAGTATCAGCAGGCTCTCTGGATCAAGATCATCTATCCGGTCGCCTGTGCCGTCATGGTGTTTCTGGCGATTCCCATGGTATTGCTTGGAGGCATGCGCACGACCAGCATTGGCCAGCGTGTCGTCACCGGCAGTGTGATCGGACTGGTTTTTCACATCCTGAATCAGGCTTCTGGACACCTTGGTGTGCTGTTTGAGCTAAGCCCATTTTTAAGCGCAGGTGCGCCGACCCTGTTGACCCTGATGACGGCGCTGTTTCTGATCCGTCGCGTGCACTGATCTCGATAGCGGATTAATTCCCCACCATTAATAAGCGCGTGCCTGAGATGCGGTCATGCAGGGTAAGCCCGTCGCGATCCACCAGTGCCCACCAGAAGCCCAACCCGGCCAGAGACAGACCCAGCAGTGCCAGAACAAATCTGGAGAGTGCCTGAATTAGCGTCACGGCATCGCCCGCATCACTGTAAATTGAGATCTTCCAGGTCTTCATTCCCAGGGTTTGCCCTCCATGGGTCCAGAACCAGCAGAAATACAGCAGGGTAATCGTCAGTAGATAGAGGAAAAAAAACGGGTTATTTGCGCCCAGATCACTTCCGGCCATCATCACCAACGGCATGGTTGCAAAAAAGAATATAGCAATCAGTAGCATAGAGTCGTACGCCATGCATGCGAGACGGCGCGCCAGGCGTATGTTCCGGTTTGACTTCATTGGGGTCGGATCAGGCATTTCTTTAGTGCAACTTATGCTGCGACGCACAAAAAGTGTGCCTTGTATGGCAAACAGGGTTTGTCGGCAGTTACCAGCATTAAGACGGGAATGAAATATAACATATTGTTTATTCTGCCTTATTTCTTTTTTTCGATAAAGATGGATCGAACATTGCACTAACTTCGGTAGTTAAAGATTTCGTGTATTTGACCGTTGCAGGGAGTGTAAGCAGGCTTCTCCACGCTTCTCTCCCATGACCGGAGGAAAGACATTATGTGTAATTCAACCTTACAGGGAAATAGCTTATGTAAGCGCTTTTTTCGAGCTGCAGGTGTATTAATCTTCTCACTTGTCTTCTCAGGCGTAGCTTATGCCCAAAATGGCCGCAGTAGTTTACCCGATGCACCGGGTCAACTGATCGATGTGGGCACACATAAATTGCATATCTACTGCAAAGGTGAAGGGCAGCCAAGCATCATTATTGATGCGGGTCTGGGTTCCGTTGCGATGGAATGGGGGCATGTCCAGGAGCTTCTCTCTCGCAAGGTAAAAACCTGTGTCTACGACCGCGCAGGCTATGGCTGGAGCGGTGTGGGTCCCTCACCGCGCACTAGCAAAAAGATAGCCAGCGAACTAAAGGTCTTGCTGGAAAGAGCGGGGATCCCGGCTCCCTATGTATTGATGGGACATTCCTTTGGCGGTTACAACATGCAGATCTACGCCAGCCAGAATCCTTATCGGGTTGCGGGACTGGTGCTGGTGGATTCTTCACACCCGGAACAGGTGGAGCGTTTCGAAGCCGATCCCATTAATTTGAAGACGGCACCCCGCCGGCGTACTGGTATTGTGCGTTATGCACTGCCCAGGCTACCAGACAATGTGCCAGTAGAGATGGAAGACCTCTTATATAAATTACTGGTGCAGATGAAGGCCAGGAAGGCGCTGGGTGATGAAATGCTCGACTTCCGCACCAGTGCGGCACAGGTGCTTGCGGCGGGCGCATTGCCCGATGTACCGACCATGATCCTGACGCGTGGTATACGCGTCTATCCAAATGACCATCGCGGTGATCTGATGGAGGCCCTGTGGATTACATTACAGAGCGAACTGGCGGCGCGCGCAGAACATTCGGCCCATTTACTGGCCACTGCCAGCAAGCACCACATACATCTGGATCAGCCCGGTCTGGTGACAGAAGCGATTGCTCATCTACTGAATAAGATTGAAGCGAAACGCATGCAGACTACTCCCTGGGGCAGACAGGCTTCTGCACAAAGAGAAACCACAAAGGTGGCGTTTAAGGGAGCGGTAATGGTCTCCGACAGTCTGGAGACAAAGAGCAGCAGTTATGACGATGAAATACCAACCCTGCTGACCCTGAGCAATGGTCTGGTCATAGACAAGATCACGGAATGGGCTCCATAGTCGTTTAGTGATTAACCATGCGCCATAAAAAAAAGAGCCTCCGGGCTCTTTTTTTTATGGCGCTCCCTAGGGGACTCGAACCCCTGTTTTCGCCGTGAGAGGGCGACGTCCTGGACCACTAGACGAAGGGAGCTCATAGTGGATTCCGCCTGAAGCGGGAAGGGTGCTATTATACGTACGCTTTTGCATTGCTCAAGAAACATTTCACTTCCAACTGACATTATCTATGCGGGAACACAACACCCTGATTAACAAGCCAATTTCTGGCATTCAGGCCAGAAGCATTCCTCGTGCGGAGCACAGTATTTCGCGCGCAGACATAAGCAGACAGGCGCTGAAAGTGCTCTATGGTCTGAAGGACGCGGGTTTTGATGCCTATCTCGTCGGTGGCGGTGTGCGTGACCTGTTGCTCGGTCTGCACCCGAAGGATTTCGATGTCGCAACCAATGCAACGCCCGAGCAGGTAAAGTCCCTGTTCAGTAACTGTCGGCTTATCGGTCGTCGTTTTCGTCTGGCTCATGTCCACTTTGGACGTGAGATCATCGAGGTTGCAACGTTCAGGGCGCACCATGACTCGGAACCCGATGGTGACGGACAGATGCAGGACGGACGAATCCTGCGCGATAACGTCTATGGTGATATCAACGACGATGCCTGCCGCCGCGATTTCACCATCAACGCGATGTATTACTGCATTCGTGATTTCTCCGTGCTCGATTTTGGTGATGCAATGCGCGACTTGCAGGCGCGAAGCCTGCGTCTTCTGGGTGATCCGGAAGAACGTTACCGGGAAGATCCGGTGCGCATGCTGCGCGCGATTCGTTTTGCAGCGAAACTGGACTTCACCATCCACCCGGAGACCTCAAAGCCGATCCATGAATTGAAGCACCTGCTGCAGGAGATACCCTCCGCGCGGTTGTTTGACGAAGTTCTGAAACTGTTTTTTGCCGGGCATGCAGAACGCACCTTCGAATTACTCTACGAATATGGTTTGTTCCAGCAACTATTCCCGCAGCTTGAAAAATGTCTTGCTGAAGACGAAGAGGGCTTGATTCGCCGCCAGGTGAGCCAGGCCCTAAAGAATACTGACAGTCGACTGGCCGAGGGCAAGTCGATTAATCCGGCCTTTTTACTCTCTGTTTTCATGTGGCCAGCATTGTGCAGACATCAACAGAAATTTCAGGCACGTGGCAGCAGTGTGGCCGAGGCTTTTCATCTGGCGGCCGACTATGTGCTTTCGCATCAGTGCGGGCGCGTCGCGTTGCCGCGACGATTCACCAGCATGATCAAGGAAATCTGGGCACTACAGACGCGACTGGAGCAGCCCCTGCGTAAGCGAGTGACCAGTCTCAGCCAGCAGGCGCGTTTTCGGGCAGCCTACGACTTCCTTCTACTGCGCGCGCAGTTTGATAAGCATCTGCAGAAATCTGCGGACTGGTGGACTGAGTTTCAGGAGGCCGATGAGGCCCGTCGTGAAGAAATGATGGGCGGCCTCAAAACGCGGGCACGGAGACGTCGGAGTCGACAACGCAAACGCCCGGTACACCACGCCAGTCACGACCAAGCTAAGTAAATCGTATGGCCGCACCCGTTATCGCCTATATCGGTATGGGCAGTAATCTTGAACAGCCCGTGGATCAGATCAAACGCGCCTTGCTAGAACTGGGGCGCCTGGTTGACAGTGCGCTGCTTGCCCATTCATCCCTCTACAGAAGTTTGCCGGTTGGTCCTGCAGGACAACCCGATTACATCAATGCGGTCGCCAAGCTCAGCACGCAATTACCGCCACTTGAGTTGCTTGATGCCCTGCAGGCGGTTGAGCAACTGCATCGACGCGTTAGAAATGAACGCTGGGGGCCAAGAACCCTGGATCTGGACCTGCTGATGTATGGCGATCAGCTGATTGATAATTCTCGTCTGCAGGTACCACACATCCGTATTCCTGAGCGAGGTTTTGTGTTGATCCCCTGGCGTGAAATCGAGAATGACGTGTTGATTCCCGGTATGGGGTATCTGTCCGCGCTCGCCACAGAGGCGGATTGCACAGGACTGGTCAAGCATGGGGGCTGAGTTTCAGCCGCGTTATATAGTGGTTGAAGGCCCTATTGGTGTGGGTAAAACGACCCTGGCCAGACGTCTGGCGAGTAGCTTTGGTACTGATCTGATTCTCGAAATGGCCGAAGACAACCCTTTCCTGTCACGCTTTTATCAACAGCCGGCGTCAGCGGCACTGCCGACCCAGCTATTTTTTCTGATGCAGCGCGCGAAGCAGATGCAGGCCCTGTGTCAGACGGATTTGTTCAAACCCGTACAGGTCGCGGATTTTCTAATGGAAAAGGACCGTCTATTTGCCGAACTGACCCTGGATGACGATGAACTGGCCCTGTATGAACAGGTTTATACCTCACTGGCGATAGAGGCTCCAGCGCCCGATCTTGTGATTTACCTGCAGGCACCGGTTGAGGTATTGCTACAACGTATACAGCAGCGAGGTCTGGACAGTGAACGTTCGATCAGCGAAGACTATCTCCAGCGTTTAGTCGACTCCTATATCAATTTCT
>JBFIID010000063.1:0-10260 GCA_041601415.1 Gammaproteobacteria bacterium | reverse complement strand
GGTCACTGTGCTAATACAATCCGGTCGTACGATGGCAAGCCCAGGTCATGATGATGCCAGGGCTTTGCATAAAGCGGGTGACATCGTGTCACTGGAAACCGTGCTGGCCAGCCTGCGTGACATTAAGCAGGGACGGGTCATCGAAACCGAGCTTGAAGAAAAGCATGGGCGCTATGTATACGAGCTGGAACTGGTCGATACAGAGGGCAAGGTCTGGGAATATTACTTTGATGCGAAAACCGGTGAGCTGCTCGAAAGTGAGCAGGAAGACGGACATAAGCGACGTGGTAGAGATAACTGAGTGAGGTTGTTACTGGTAGAGGATGATCAGAGTCTGGCTGATTCGCTGCGTAGCGAGTTGTCCCGCCAGGGCTATGCGGTGGACCATGAAAGCAACGGTGTCGATGCCGAGTTCATGGGCGACTCCGAGCCTTATGACCTGATTATCCTCGATCTGGGGCTACCGCAACGTCCAGGGCTGGAAGTGCTTGAGAACTGGCGGGCACGTGGTAACGATGTCGCGGTGATTATCCTGACGGCGCGTGATGCCTGGCATGAAAAAGTCGACGGATTCAAGGCCGGTGCCGATGATTACCTGGCCAAGCCCTTTCATACGGAAGAACTGCTGGCGCGAATCCGTGCGGTTATGATGCGTAAGCTGGGCAAACAGACCAGTGGTCTGAAGCAAAACGGCCTGCTGCTGGATGAAGAACGACAGTGTGTGATGCGTGATGACGGCGTGGAAATAGGGCTGACCGGTATCGAGTTTCGATTGCTGCGTTATTTTATGCTGCATGCGGGGCAGATCCTGTCCAAGAGTCGTCTCACGGAACATGTGTATGAATACGATGAGGATCGCGACAGTAATGTGATCGAGGTTTACGTCAATCATCTGCGTGGCAAAATCGGGCGTGATCGGATCCAGACCCGCCGCGGTCAGGGTTATATCTTCGGCGATGCAACATGAATTCACTGCGCGGTCGTCTGTCTGTCCGTCTTCTGGTCAGTCTGATTGCAGTGTTTGGACTGCAGTGGCTGGCGGTGAGTTACAGTATTCATCAGGTCACCGAAAATTATGTCATCAGTCGTCTGGAACATGATGCAGACGGCCTGCTGGCGGCAATTGCGCTAAGCCCTGAGGGCAAGGCAGAGCTTGCAAACGTCGCTATCTCCAGCATTTACCATGTCCCCTATTCCGGTCATTACTACCTGATTACAGGTACGACCTCATCAATCGCTTCGCGCTCATTATGGGATCAGGAACTGCAGATTGAACCCCTGAGTGCTGGCGAGCGGCGACGTTTTCGCGCCGCCGGGCCTGAGTCCCAGATCCTGCTGGTACTACAGCAGGCCTATAAAAAGCAGGATCACACTGTCAATATTGTCGTAGCCGAAGACATGAGTGCGGTGGAGGCGGATATCCACACCTTCCAGATGCGTTATGCAGGGCTGTCCCTGCTGTTCATGGTGTTGCTGATGGGCTTGCAGATGTTCGGTATTCGCAAGGCACTGTTGCCTTTACAACACAGTCGCGGTCAGGTTGATGCCTTATTACAGGGCCGGCTGGAAAGGATGGATGAAAACGTACCCGATGAGATACGCCCGCTGATGCAGGAAATTAATCATCTGCTGGCGTTGTCGAATCGACGCCTGGCGCACAGTCGGACGGCGATCGGTAATCTGGCGCACGCCCTGAAAACGCCATTGACGGTACTAAGGCAGTTTTCAACTCAGGAAGACCTGTCGGCAGACAGCCGGGCACTACTGGATAACCAGATCGACAGCATGCAACGCATGCTGGACAGGGAATTAAAACTGGCTCGACTGGCCGGTAGTGGGCCGTCCAACAACGGCTTCAAACCAGAGGAAGACCTGCAGGGGCTACTGGAGGTGTTGAAGCGGATTTATCCTCACATTGAGATTCAGATCGAGCATCTGGATGAGAGCGAAAGCCGCGTTGCATTTGATCGGGAAGACATGCTGGAGTGCCTGGGTAACCTGCTGGATAACGCCTGTAAGTGGGCGAAACTACAGGTCAGGGTTCAGGTCGATACGACACAGGGTCTGTCGGTGTTGATCGAGGACGATGGACCCGGTTGCAGTGAGGATGCCCTGAAACAGTTAGGCACCCGTGGTTTGAGGCTTGACGAGTCAGTGACCGGTCATGGGCTGGGGCTGTCCATCTGTCGTGATATTGTCAGCCATTATCAGGGACGCCTTGAGTTCGGCCAGTCGACCGAACTCAAGGGCTTGCGGGTGTTACTGGAACTGCCGCTGAATCGGATCGACGATCAGTCAAACAGGCCTTCGACCGACAGATAACGCTCACCTGTGTCGTAACAGAAGGTCAGTACCCGACTGCCTTCCGGAATATCTGCCATTGCCTTGTCGATCGCGGCCAGTGAAGCGCCCGAGGAAATACCAATGAAAATACCCTCTTCGCGCACACAGCGCTGGGCGAATTCGAAAGCATCACGGTTTTCCACCGTGATCACGCCATCCAGCAGATCGGTGTTCAGATTGCCGGGAATGAAGCCGGCACCAATGCCCTGTAGTGGATGCGGTCCCTTTTCACCACCGCTTATCACAGGCGACTCTGCGGGTTCCACGGCGAAGACCTTGAGATTGGGAAAGGCCTGTTTCAGGACTTCGGCACAACCAGTGATATGGCCACCAGTGCCGACGCCCGTGATCAGGTAATCCAGACCTTCCGGAAAGTCGGCAATGATTTCCTGCGCGGTGGTGCGACGATGTACCTCCACATTGGAGGGATTTTCAAACTGCTGCGGTATCCAGCTTTTGGGAAAATCTTTCGCCAGTTCTTCGGCCCGTTCGATGGCGCCGCCCATGCCTTTTTCACGCGGCGTCAGATCCAGTTCGGCACCGAGAGCCGACATAAAGCGTCGACGCTCCAGTGACATGGATTCCGGCATGGTGAGGATCAGTCTGTAACCTCTGGAGGCGGCGACCATTGCCAGGCCGATACCGGTATTACCGGAGGTGGGTTCGATAATCACCGTGTCTTTATCAAGCAGGCCCTTTTCTTCGGCGTCCTGGATCATCGCCAGACCGATGCGATCCTTGATGCTGCCACCCGGATTGGCGCGTTCCAGCTTTACCCAGACCTCAACGTTTTTGTCATACAGACGGTTAATGCGAACGTGCGGGGTGTTTCCGATGGTTTCAAGAATATTTGCAGCTTTCATAGTGGCCTCTCAGGTCTGGGTCGTCGGGCAGTTATTTATGTTGTTCTTAGAGACTTTCCCGCACGTCCAGTCCCAGCTGGCGTAACTGGTCGGCATAGTCCTGCAGTTGTCCGGCATCAAGGGCGGACAGGCGCGGGGCTTCTTCCTGCATGGAGGGGCGGGCAATTCCGTATAAGAGAATACCTTTCAGGGGTATGTGTTCGTCAAGTGACTGCTTGATGAAAGTCATATAAGCCTGCTTTTCAATGTCGCTGGGGCCTTCGCCATCCAGTTTGAAGACACAGGTTTGCAGCCAGGTTGGGCAGAGTGACGCGATAGTCTGTAAATTTTCACGCACGCGTTGAGTCGATAGAGCGGCATTATTGATGCGCTTCAGACCGCTATCGGTGGCGCTGTCGAGCTTGAACCAGACCTCGCCATTAAACTCACGCATGCGTGCTATACCGCGTTGTACATGGGCTTGATGGGCGAGGCTGCCATTCGTGATCAGAACCAGTTTGGTGTCGCTGAGCAGCCGGTATTTATCCATCAGGCGCGTGGCGATCTCGACTACCTGTTCAAATTCAGTGGCGCTGGTGGATTCACCATTCCCGGACAGGGCGAGGTCACAGATACGCTGCAGATCGGGCTCGACGGCCTGCCGGGTAAAGAAATCACCCTGTAGAACCTCAATCAGAAAGCCTTCCAGTTCCTGTTCAAGCAGTGCCAGATCGATGGGCGGTGCACTGCCACGTATTAGATCCGGCACCTGGCAATAAATACAGCGCCAGTTACAGGCGTTATTGGTATTAAGGTTGATCCCGATTGAGAGACCACCGGAACGACGTGAGATAACCGGATAGATATAGGTCAGTCCGGCGCTGTCGCGGCTGTGATCGGTGGTTGTCAGCATCCTGCAGTGCTATCTGCGGTTCAGGCCGAATCGGCCAGTAGCAGACCGAAAGTGGCATCGCCGCTGACCGGCGCCGGAATGCGTACCCGGTAGCCCGAACCGGGTGCGATGTCGACAGGTTTTCCGTTCTTGTCTTCCATGCGTTCCAGCACGAAGCGGTGACTGCCCTGGGGCAACATCAGCTCGACCTGGTCGCCCAGTTTCAGTTTGTTCTTGATCTCGATATCGAGCATGTTGCTGGCGGTGTCATGTTGTAGAACTTCACCGACGAAACGCTGGGTGTAGTTATCCGAGCTGCCGTTGGCGTAATTCTGGTATTCATCCGGTACGTGACGGCGGTAAAAGCCCTCGGTATAACCACGGTTGGCCATGCCATCCAGCGAACTCATCAGATCCATATTGAATTCACGCCCCGCCAGCGCATCGTCAATCGCACGACGGTAGATCTGCGCGGTTCGGGCGGCATAGAAATAGGATTTGGTACGGCCTTCGATCTTGAGCGAATCAATACCCATCTGCGCCAGACGCTGTACATGCTGAACGGCGCGCAGATCCTTGGAGTTCATGATGTAGGTGCCGTGCTCGTCTTCCTCGATGGGGATCATCTCGCCGGGGCGTTGCTCTTCTTCCAGCAGGAAAACCTCGGAGGGTTCGCGTTCCGCCTCGCCGTTGCTGCAGCCGCCGGACGTTGGGTTCTCGACTTCGTAACTATCGTTGGCAGGTACATAGGGTTTGGCCAGTACATCATCATTGCCGCTGTCTGCGGTGTCATGCAGTTTATATTTCCAGCGGCAGGAATTGGTACAGGCCCCCTGATTGGGATCACGGTGTTTAAAGTAGCCGGACAGCAGGCAACGACCGGAAAAGGCGATGCAGAGTGCGCCGTGGACGAAGACCTCCAGTTCCATGTCCGGGCATTGCTGACGGATCTCTTCAATATCGTCCAGAGACAGTTCACGCGACAGGATGACGCGGCTGACACCCACCGACTGCCAGAATTTCACGGCCGCAGAATTCAGGGTGTTGGCCTGTACGGAGAGATGTACCGGCACTTCCGGCCAACGCTCACGAACCAGCATGATAAGACCAGGATCGGCCATGATCAGCGCATCTGGCTGCATTTCTATCACCGGCTCCATGTCGCGCAGATAGGTGCGCACCTTGTTGTCGTGCGGCAGAACATTGCTGGCGACGAACAATTTCTTGCCCTTCGCATGCGCCAGCTCAATGCCTTCGCGCAGGCGTTCCATCGAGAAATCATTATTGCGTACGCGCAGGCTATAGCGTGGCTGACCGGCGTATACAGCGTCTGCGCCATAGGCAAAGGCGTAGTCCATGTGTTTCAGGGAACCAGCGGGTGATAATAATTCGGGTGATTTCATCTTCAGGGGCTATCCACTCAACAACAGGCCGCCGATCATACGCTGATTTATTGACCGATCCACACCCGACATAATCCTCTGGTCAGTGTTGCTATAATGCGCAGATGAAAAAATACTGCCTCTGCCTGCTACTTCTACTGCTCTCAAGCCTGGCTGTCGGCGATGAAACAGATACCACCGATGCGACAGGCAAGGTCGAATCCGGGTCGGTTAAAAAATCGCCGGACTATGTGAAATTACTGGAAAGATTCCGTACCAGGGCCGCACAGGGAGACGTCAAAGCGATGAACAACCTCGGCGTCATGTATCTCAAGGGCAAGGGTGTTGATCGTAATTACGAAGAGGCCATGCGCTGGTTCCGGAACGCCTCGAATCAGAATATGCCGGCAGCACAGTACAACATCGGCATGGTCTATCTGCGTGGTTATGGCGTGGAAGAGGACCTGGTCAAGGCCTCAATCTGGCTGGAAAAGGCCGCCCTGCAGGGCGATGCTTCCGCCCAGTATCAACTGGCGTTGATGAATTTCTATGCGCGGGGGCTGCCGGAAGACAAGGTCAAGGCGGCGGAATGGTTTGGCAAGGCGGCAGAAAAGGGGCATGCCAGCGCGCAACACAATTTGGGCATCATGTATCTGCGTGGTCTCGGCGTGGTGCAGAACTACAGGTTGGCCCACCACTGGTTCGATAAGGCCGCTGAACAGGGCGACATACTCTCACAACTGAACCTGGCATTGCTGTACCAGAATGGTCTCGGCACCGATCGTGATTATTTTCTGGCCGAGAAATGGTTTCGCAATGCCGCCATGCAGGGCAACGCGGAGGCTCAACTCTCATTGGGCATGATGTACGTGGAGGCCCAGGGCCTGCCACAGGACTACCCGGTCGCGATTGAATGGTTTTTAAAGGCGGCGGAACAGGGGCATTCCGGCGCACAGCATAATCTCGGCGTGTTGTATTACGAAGGCAGAGGGGGCAGCAAAGATCTGGTTACCGCCTATGCCTGGTTTGACCTGAGTGCCAACGGGGGCTACCCGATTGCGAAACAGGTGCGCGAGGTGCTGGCTGAAGAACTTGATGAGGCTGGACTGGCAGAGGCGCAGCTACTGGCGAAGCAATACGCTAAAAAATATCCGCGGCCTCGTAGTACAGAAAAATGAAACGGGTAGTTATTTGATCACGGCATCCAGTTTGTCACCCTGCCCCTGATTGTCTATCCATTCCAGGGTCAGGATATCGCCCTGTTTGGCACCTTCGAACTGAAATGAAAGGTAGGGGTTTTTCGAGATCCCCGGTCCCCAGTTTGCCTTGAAGACCTGCTGATCGTTATGCCGGCAGGTCACATCAGTAATAAAACGTCCCGGTCGCACCTCACCGGTTTTTTCGTCTTCACGAATACCAAACTCCATCGGGTGTGTGATCAGGGCGCGAATGGTAGTGACGCCATTCTTCAGTTTGCTACGAATTTTAATGCTGGATGCCATATGCTGTTGCGTGACAGGTTAGCCACACCCTCCTTCGGTAACTTCGATGTGTTTGCTGGCACGATAGAGTTTGCCATTAGCCTTGACGATGGCCAGCACCGCGCCGGTCTCAGCCAGTTTGATACGGGTCGAGACAGTGCCCTGTGCGGCCTGACTGAATTCAAAACTGGCGAGTAGCGGGATCGGATTTTTATCCGCGAGCAGATAAACCGACTCGATGCCCGGAGGATCATAAGTGACCTTGACCGGAACGACGGAACCATTCTCCGCGATATCGGCAATATTCAACTGAACATCGTCCGAGTCGATAATCTCTGCTTCACCAAACAGTTTCTGCATGGCATCGTCGAGCGTCTCTGAGAGAAAGGCCTGATCGGGTCTACCTGCCCATGCCTGACGTAGTTTCAGCATGCCACTGGCAAGCAACAGGCCGGTGCTACTGCAAAGCACACCAAGTCGAATAAAGTGTCGTCGGGATAAACCCATAATAACTATCCTCTTTGAGGCCTTAACTGAGGCCCATTTTTCTGCGCTCTTCGAGTTCCTTATTCAACTCCTTGAGTCGAGCACTGATACGTTCGCGCTGATAATAATCCAGTTTGGCCTGGCCTTCTGCCAGTTTTAGCTGACGGATTGCCAACTCCACCTCACCATTACTGTAGTAATACTCTGACAGGGTGATATGCGATTCTATTTCCTTACCGCTTCGGCCTTCTGCCTCGGCCAGTAGTTTGTAATAGGCGGGCCCGGTCTGGTTGCGATAGGAGAACTCACGTAATAATTGACGAGCCTGTTCGATTTTTCCGGCGCTCAGCAGCGCACGCGCGTGATACAGGATGATTGCCCGGTGATCGCCAAAGTCTTTTTGCAAATCAGCATAGAGTTCTAATGCCTGATCCAGGTTGTTTTGTGCCGCCTCCATGTTGGCCAGCGCCAGGCGGTAGGTCAGTCGATCGTCTTCGGCAATCAGTCGTGATAATTGCAGTCGTGCCTTGCCGAATTCTTTCATGCGTAACAGGGCCAGGGCATAACCATAACGTGCTCCGGCTTCATTTTTATATTGTCCGGTGCGCAGTTGCTCCTCGTAAAACTGAACGGCATCGCGTGGTTCACTCATCGACATAACCTGAATACGTGCCTGGATCAGAAAGAATTCCAGACCTTCCTTGTACTCGCGCAGCGGATAACTCTCCGCACGGTTTTGCGAGTCACCAATACGATCAATGGTAACCGGGTGGGTACGTAGAAATTCCGGCAGGCTGCCGGTGTCGGTGTAACGATTGGCTCGCTGCAGGCGGCTAAAGAAGGCGGGCATGCTGACAGGGTTGTAGCCGGCGTCGACCATGAACTGGATACCGATGCGATCGGCTTCTTTTTCATTCGAGCGGGTGAAATTAATCTGATCCTGTACCGCGCCCGCCTGCACTGCGGATAGCGCTGCAATACCCGCCTCGCCATTCTGACTGCCGAGCAGGATGGCGCCAATCATGGCGGCGGCGACCGGCAAACTCATCTGACTGGCACGTTCAAAACTGCGTGCCAGATGGCGTTGCGAAACGTGTGCGACTTCATGCGCGATGACAGCGGCGACTTCACTTTCGGTGGAGGCATTCAGAATCAGTCCGGTGTGCGCGCCGATATAGCCACCGGGTGCCGCGAAGGCGTTAATACTGTTGTCAGCGACCATGAAGAAGGTGAAGTTGTCATGGTAGTCGCTGTGCTGTCCAATACGCTTACCGATATCATTGATATAGGCATCGATCTCGGGATCATCGACCACTCTGGCGGTGCTGCGCATCTGACGCAAAAAGGCGGCACCGATCATTTTTTCCTGTGTCGGTGAGATGACGCCACCCGCTGAATCGCCGAAGTCCGGTAACTGGATAGGCTCCGCCTGCGCGAATTGCGTTGCTAACCCGACACTGAGTGACAGTGCGGCGGCAGCGATGCTGTTAACGATGTGATTGCGGCTTATTTTCATGCAGTCCTAGACCGGTATGGAGAAGGCAAGTTCAGCGTCACTGGTCGCGCCATTAATGGCTTAAATTCTGATGTCTGATCTTGCACTGCTACAGGCATCTAAATATCCTAGCTAGCCTTTGCCTCTGTCATTACATCAAGGATACTAAACCATGTCTAAACAAAATGCCTTCTATGCCCAGTCGGGAGGGGTGACCTCCGTGATCAATGCCTCTGCCTGTGGCCTGATTCAGACCGCCCGCCAGCACAGCGATCAAATCGGTACGGTGTATGCCGGTAGAAACGGCATTATTGGTGCATTGACAGAAGATCTGATCGACACCTCGCGTGAAACCGATGCGGCCATCGCGGCACTGCGACACACCCCATCGGGTGCCTTTGGTTCCTGTCGCTACAAACTCAAGGGGCTGGAGGAGAACCGTCGCGAGTATGAACGACTGATCGAGGTCTTCAAGGCACACAATATCGGTTACTTCTTCTATAACGGTGGTGGTGACTCCGCCGATACCTGTCACAAGGTCTCGCAACTGTCCGAGGCGCTGGGTTACCCGGTACAGGCCATCCATATTCCCAAGACGGTAGATAACGATCTGCCGATTACTGATAACTGTCCCGGTTTTGGCTCAGTGGCAAAATATGTGGCGGTATCTATCCGCGAGGCCGGTTTTGATGTGGCATCCATGGCCAAGACCTCAACCAAGGTATTCGTGATGGAGGTGATGGGGCGCCACGCAGGCTGGATCGCCGCCGCCGGTGGACTGGCCGCCGAAAAGGAAGGCGATGCACCGCACATCATCCTGTTCCCTGAAGTGACCTTCGATGAAGACAAATTCCTCGATCGCGTAAAAACCTGCGTGGACAAGTACGGCTACTGTGCCATCGTCGTTTCCGAAGGCGTACGTAATGCCGAGGGTCAGTTCCTGGCCGACGCCGGTACCCGAGATGCCTTTGGACATGCCCAACTGGGCGGCGTGGCCCCGGTGATCGCCGAACTGGTGAAATCCGCTCACGGATACAAGTACCACTGGGCAGTGGCCGATTACCTGCAGCGCGCCGCACGCCACATCGCCTCGAAAGTGGATGTGGAACAGGCCTATGCGCTGGGCAAGGCCGCGCTCGAACTGGCACTGGATGGCAAGAACGCGATCATGCCAACGATTGTACGTACCTCGGATGATCCTTACGGCTGGACCATTGGTGAGGCCAATCTGGCGGATGTCGCGAATGTGGAAAAAATGATGCCGGCTGAATACATCAGCGAGGATGGCTTTGGTATTACCGAGGCATGCCGTACTTATCTGTCACCGTTGATCCAGGGT
>JBFIID010000062.1:0-10277 GCA_041601415.1 Gammaproteobacteria bacterium | reverse complement strand
GCAACGACCGTGGTTTTCGACGAGATCATCATCAATAACTCCGGTGTTGCCTGGACTGATTACCACATTGATCTTGGGTTCACCCCGATTAACTCAACAGATACGGCCACCGTGGGCCCACTGACAAACCTTTCTGGTGGAGCATTCAACAATTTTGGCCAGGCTGGTTTTGTTGGGGCCGCAACATCTGGAGCATTTACGCTTGGTGCCCCTGTATCAGCAATCGCTTTTCCCTTCAGTACTGTAAGCATTGTTGGTAACACATTGAATTTCGCCGGTGGGGTGGTGAATCCGCTGGAAATGTTCAGCCTTTCATTTTCTTTCGTCGTACCGGTCAGCGACAATGGTTTTAATCTTACAATTACTCAGACACCGACCGTTCCTGAGCCTGCCAGCCTGGCGCTGCTGGGACTGGGACTTGCCGGACTCGGCTTCTCACGCAGGAAAAAAACGGCCTGAGATATTTTTAGCCTAAAATGATGCCTTCAAACCCCGCCTGGTGCGGGGTTTTTTTTTGCCTGAAACTTGTCTAAATACCGACAATGCGCGCTCTCCTGGAAGTCCTTGATGGGGATATTCTCCTGACACGGGTCGGGCTTGATTCAGTTGACAGATCCAGATGGCCGACGTAGTGTTTGCCATCCTTTAGATAGACAGAACAGGTTCCTGAAGTATGCAGATCATTCTCGCCAATCCCCGTGGCTTCTGTGCCGGTGTAGACCGTGCCATTGGTATCGTCGACCGCGCGCTGGAATTGTTTGGTGCCCCCGTCTATGTACGGCATGAGGTGGTGCACAACAAGTACGTAGTGGATGGTTTGCGTGAAAAGGGCGCGGTATTTGTCGAGGAACTGGACGAGGTGCCGGATGATACCGTGGTGATTTTCAGCGCCCATGGTGTCTCCAAACAGGTGCGTGAAGAGGCCGCCAAGCGAAATCTGCGTGTGTTTGATGCCATCTGTCCGCTGGTCACCAAGGTGCACATGGAAGTCGGTCGGTATCAGCAGGAAGAGCGTGAGTGCATCCTGATTGGGCATGAAGGCCACCCGGAGGTGGAGGGTACACTCGGGCAGTATCATTCCAAAAGTGGTAAGGGCGGTATGTATCTGGTGGAATCGGTTGAGGACGTGCAGAATCTCGAGGTTAAAAACCCGGAGTTTCTCGCTTATGTAACGCAGACCACCTTATCAATGGACGACACGGCGTTGGTGATCGATGCCCTGCGTACGCGTTTCCCAAATATTGACGGACCGAAAAAAGACGATATTTGTTACGCCACCCAGAATCGTCAGGATGCGGTAAAACAGCTTGCTGCAGAATGTGATCTGATTCTGGTTGTTGGCTCGCAGAATAGTTCAAACTCAAGCAGACTTCAGGAACTGGCAACCAAGGTGGGTATCCCTTCGTTTCTGATCGACGGCGCGCATGAAATTAAACAGCGTTGGCTGGAAGGTAAGCAAAAGGTCGGTGTGACTGCCGGTGCCTCGGCCCCTGATATTCTGGTCAAGCAGGTGGTGGAACAACTCAGGGAGTGGGGTGGTGAAACAGTGCACGAGGCCGATGGAATTCGTGAGAAAGTGGTCTTCAGCTTGCCGAAAGAGTTATTAAAAAGCTAAAGAAAGAGTCCGACGGGAACCAACGGGGTAAAGGTTTCCTCTAAGTGTGACAAGATTCGGAGATTATACCTGTGATACTGCATGACAAGTTACAACGTTTCTTATACTCACTCTTACTGGCTGTGTTCTGCATGCCTGTCAACGCCGAAATATATAAGTGGGTCGATGAACACGGTGAGACCCATTATTCGCAGAAAAAGCCGGGCGACGGTGTTGAAGTGTCCACCGTTAAACCACCACCCAGGGTTGATACTGAGGCCGCCCTGCAGGAAAAACAGCGGAAATTGCGGGAAGAACAGGAACGTAACAAAGTTAAGCTTAAGAAGAGTGAGGCTGAGCGCAAAGCCAGGGAGGAAACGGCGCTAAAAAAATCCAACTGCGATAAGGCAAAGGCACGGGTTACCAGCATGCAAAGGCCGCGGGTGAATATGGTTGATGCTCAGGGTAATCGTACCCGAATTAGCGAAGAGCAACGTCAGAAACAGTTGGCCGAGGCGCAGAAGGCCGTAAAAGAACATTGTCAGTAGCCGGAGAAATCTTTATCTCGTCGTGTGATTGTTCTTTGGGTCAACTTTAAACAGGGGAAATACTTGCTGTACTAGCCCGGGGTTTTTAACGGCGGCCAGTGATAGGCTTTTTTCAACATCTGTACCATCAGATCGCCGCGCGGTGTGCCCTGATGCTTTTCTGATAATTCGATCAGTATATCCCGCGCCTGATCGCCACCAAAGACCGACAGCGCGGTAATCGCACTCTGCGCCACATAGTGATTATCACCATTGCACATGGCCTGCAGATAGGTCAGATCCAGAGGATCGCCATTGAATCCGAGGGCGACCGAGACCTGGGCACGATTGAATTCCTGGTCATCGTTCTTAAAACGACGGATATAGGATTTGAATTCGTCCGTATTCACGATCCGAATTCGATTGATGGTACTCGCCAGCGCAATGCGTACCGGAGGGGTGGAAATGAGATCCCAGGAAAGTTCAGGATATTTCTGTTTATCCAGCGCCCACATGCCATTCAACAAATGCACCACGCCACGTTGCCAGCGCATGGCGAACATCGCGTGTACCGTGTTTGTCAGGGCATAGGGATCGGACTCCGTCAGCGCTTTCCGCACCTCTGCAACGGTGGCAATCCCATAGGCAATTCTTAATTGCAGTTCTTCGAGATTGGCAGCGTTCTTAATGCTGCCAGCGGACTCAAGTGATGCCTGTTGCTGCTTCTCTTCATTAACGGGATTGGCCGCAGTCGATGTGAAACACAGAAGGCTCGACAGGAGCACGGGCAGCAGTGGCTTTGATCGAAATATGTTAACCATAATCAATTCTTTTCTGAGTCCGGTGAGATTAACGGCCCCAGCAATCGGTCGCAGCACCTGTCTGATTCTTGGTACCTGCGTTGGTTATACTCAGGTTCCCGCAGTTTGCGTCTACAAAGGTCGGGGTCGCGGTCAGGGTGTAGGTCTGATTATTGGCTCCCAGCACGATAGTGAGATTGTAATGACCTTCCTCACTGGTGGTGTTGACGTTAGCGGTAGCCAGAGCGGCATACTGGTTATTATCAGAGTAATGACGTTCGAGGCGTGCTGCGGCATCCAACAGAGCGGCTCTTCCCTCGGCACGTTTAGCGCGGCGACCGTATTCTGTGTAACTCGGGTAGGCAACCGTGGCGAGAATGGCCACGATAACAACCACAATCATCAACTCAATCAGGGTGAAGCCCCGCATGGCGAGAGACATATGGCGGTGAATTTCAGATCTCATATTTAGCTACCTTTTTTGTGTTTATGCACCGTATTAATCTATGCGCTAATCCATTTGCGACCTGATCGTTTCTGACCAGGCCGCCAGCATAATTTTTTATGGCGCTTCATACCAGTAGGTATTAAAGCGTGGCAGTTCTGATACCTTGCCGATGTTTTCGGCACCGCCACCGGTACCAACAAGTACGGTTACACCCTGTTTGGTAAAGATCGGTACGCCCTCTGAGGGAATACCTGTGCCCAGTTTGGCAGTACGGTCGATGGTGGGTTCCAGCGTACCGTCTTCATCCCAGTCGATTGCGGCTCGCGTACTCAGAATGTCCATGTTATAGGCCAGACCAGAACCTTCAGCGGCACTACAAATATCATCAATTGCAGCCGGATCGTCCGGCACGTAACTGGTGAAGATCAGGGTGCCACCGAAGACACTGGAAGCGGCCAGAACCTTCTCACCTGCGCGGCCTGCGGCATTGAAGTCGTAGTACCACCCGAGTGCATTTCTGACCCCGGTAGGTACCGGAATCAAATTACCGGATCCATCAAGGTCAAAGACGTCGTTGGTGATATCGATCAGCGACGTACCGTCGTCCAGAATTGGGCTGCCATTGGTGGTGCCATCGACCTGCAGGGGGTAATCATCCGCCAGATTGTCGCCATCACTATCCAGCATCTGAGTGATGTTGATGTCACGGAAGGCATAGAATCTATCCTGAACCTGAGAGTCCAGTGGGTTGGCGCGATTGCCACTGCCGATGAGTACGTAATCATATTCCCCATTGGCCACATTAGAGAACTGGGTATCAATCACCTGCACCACGGTTGGTTTGTAGAAGAAACGTCGTTCGGCAGTTAAGGTGCCTGAGGTGGAGATATTTGCCAGACGCCCGACCACACTGTCACCTTCAGGATCCGACGCACTAGCTGGGTCGACGTTAACCAGATCGACGCGCCATACCTGCCCAGCCGTATCACCGACATAAACGCGATCATCCAGGCCATCACCATCGGAATCCAGCACCGTGACATTGGAAGGAATAGCGAACTTCATATCAGGCACGACGATGTCGGCAGATGAGCCTGGGCCACTGATGGAGAATATCAGCGCGCCAGTATTCGCATCGACTACATAGATTGCGTTACCCAGATTCGGATCACCACCTTCTATGCCAAAGTTTCTCGCGATACCGCTGCCGTCATCCAGATCCAGATCGGTGTCGTAGCCGCCAGCAAAGATCAGCACTGTCTGCGCACCGCTGGTGGTACTGATGGTTGATATCGCGGGTTCTGACCAGCTCTGGCCCAGACTCTCAAAATCGGTACCAACACCCTCATTAGTAATGTGCCAGAGGAATTTTGGAACCAGTGTGCTGGTCACCTCTGTTAACGGTGTAAGGTTAGGTGTGATATCCAGACCATACATGTGGTTACCACCACGACGTTGGGTAATGACGACGCCGACGAAATCAGTCGCAGGGTCGATGGTGCCATCCTGATTGACGTCAGAGACCCCGATCACGGGGGTAGCATCCAGTCCGTAAGAATGCTCAGGTGCACTGTTATCGAAGAAGGTTGATTGACCCGCTAATAGCGCATTCGGCATAAATGTCCATTCTTCAATGCCGCTCGTGCCATTGATGAAATGCAGTCCTCCATCATTGGTACCGACCAGAATTTTATCGATAAAGTTATCAGAGGTGTCTTTGCCATAGGTCACGGCAATCGGGCTGGAATGTAATACGTCATGGAACCACCAGCGGGTTGTGGCGGAGACGGGGTCATCTTCATTCTGTACATCCTTGCCCAGCATCCACAGCATACGAGCCTCACAATCCGAACCCGCAGTGATGACGGAGGGGTCAGGGCAGACCTGATCCCGCACCGCAGCGTTGGCGGTAACATCCCAGTTGGCACTGGTGACGTTGAAGCCTGAGGCACTGAGCAAGGTGCTATTTGCTGCCTCGCCGTCCGATGCGCGAACCTCGGTATAGATAAGACGGTTGGTAAAGTCCGTGATCTCTTCACCCGCACCACCGATCTTGGTTTCCCGGCCGTCGACGGTATCACTCCAGATACTCTGTGCATTGGTATCAAACAGACCGTCATCAGCGGCACCTGCGACATCGACAATAGCGGGGTCGCCATCGACATCAAGTACGTCACCGAGGACACAGTCATCGACGCCGTCATTGTCGGGATCAGGATCAATACAGATGCTGTATTTTTTCACGTTACCATCCCAGCGCGGTTGTCTGGAGGGCTCAAACAGACCGAAGAACACCTCGTCACGACTGAACAGTCGGTTGAAGGCGTTGGCGGCGATAGACGGCGCAACAAAGGAGGTACTCTTTTCCAGGATACTACTGGTGATGCTGGTGAAGGCCGCGATCAGTTCATCCACGGTATTGGCGTTGAAGTATTCTCCGCCACCCACTGCGGCCTGTGCCTTCATTACCTTAATCGTGGTCGGGTCAGTGATAGGGCTGCTACAGACACCTGTCCCCGCATTATGATTACCCGCTGCACAACAGACCTGTTCACCGGTCGCGTTGGTTGAGGTGACATTGCCCGCCCCACACAGGTTGAAACCGATGGTGAAGGTTTCGATGGTCTGTGTGCCACCGATGGGTGCCGAGCCGGTTTTCAGGTTTTGGGTTCCAGTAAATATCTGATCATTATCATGCAGGAACTGGGCAAGTTTAACCGTACATTCATCGTGTGCATCGCCCGACAGAACGGTGCCGTCCGGGAGTGTGGTATTGGTCGCACAGGTGGGCATGGTGATTGGGTTTCCATCCGGATCTTCTGCAGTGAGGGCATTGATCAGCGGTTGTTCATCAATACTCTGGCCCAGCGTGTTGGTCTGGCCAACACCGGTAAAATAGCCACCACCATCAGTCAGGTTGACCAGATAGTTGGACTGACACTCGGCTATGATCGGACTCTTGTAGGTTGGGGTTCCCCCGGAAATTACCTGAGTCACACAATCCGCAGAGTGTAAGTTGGAAGAACTACAACTACCAGGGAAGGTCTCCGTTGCCCCATTGGCTGAATAGGAGGCCGCATGGCTGACATTGGTGACCTTGTCGGAAGATGATTGATCACCGCGTTGACGACCGAATCGCACGGCCTCTCCACGGTAGTAATACGCGGCTTCCAGCATGCTACCCGCAATCGGGGTACCACCACGCTGGGTCAGGCCAGACACGATCTCCTTGAGTCGGGTACGAACCGTTTTCTGGCTGGTCGCGGGCGTCCCTTCGAAGGTGATAACCAGTCTGGGTGCCGTGGCCGGATCATCGTCAAAGGAGTCGGCAACGCGTTTACCTGTGCCATTGATTAAGAAGGCCAGGGCGTTACCGGCATCCCAGGTACCCTGATTTACGATTTCCTGAATGATTCCCTCCAGGCCCGGTAGCTCGACTGTCTGACCGATAGTGTTGAAACCCGGTGGCGACCAGGTGACAGACGCGGTGGTGCGTGGTCTGGCAGTGGTATCAGAGATATTGTTAACGGATGTAGAGAAGGGCTGTGCATTCGGCGAGAGCTGACCCTTAAAGGTCAGGCTGGTGGTGCCACTGTCGATTTCATCGATGGTAAAGATGATACTGGCACTGGTGATCGTGGATCCCTGAGCAATATTGATATCGTTAAAGCGTATGCCCACCTGCTGGGTGTCAACTTCCTCGACCATTTCCAGGTCAGTACTATTGATCACCATAGAGCCGTCGGCATGTTGCTCGGCATCATCATTGCTGGCACCAACCACCTTGACGATTGTTGACTGGATACAGCCATTAGCCCCTACCTGGGGGGTATCGGCATCATAGGTAACCGTTAGTACGGGCGCTTTTGTCGAGTCACCCTCACGTGAATAGGCGGTGCGTAATACTGAGTCACCTCCATTACGTTCCAGCATCAACATCATCGCATTACCACCGCACCAGCCGGCACGGTTAACCACGCTCTGGACAATGGCGGACAGATCGGGGGAGGCGAAGGTACCGTCTACCGTCCAGGGGTTGTCCAGTGGTGGTGTTGAGACAGTATTCCAGTTGACCGAAGAGGCCAGGAAAGATCTGGCTGAGAACGGTGAACCGACGGTAAAGGCGCCTGCATTATCACTGTCTTCTATTCTGATGCGCAGATCAGGGTCGCCGGTCGCGGCTGTTGTTGCGACAAAGTCGAGCCGGGCACTGGTAATGGTAGAGCCCTGCGGGATATCCACCTGGGAGAAGCGCAGACCGGTGCGTGTTTCTGCCGCAGCACCACCACCGCATGACTCATAGGTGAAGGTCAGTAAGGGGGCCGCTGTTGGTTCGCCATTGAACGATTCCACCGCGCGACTTCCTGTTGCTGTAAAGGGGGCGGCGGGGTCCCGTGAAATCAGAAAGACCATGTCATCCCCGGTGCTCCAGGCGCCATCATTCACCAGTTCATTCAGGATCGCGGACAGGTTTTCTGTGGTCAGGGGCTGATCAACGGCAGGAAACTCGCCGGTCTCCCAGTCAACGATGGCGGCTGTGGGTGCGCGGTCTTCCGGCTGGTTGCCATTAGAAAACTGACCTCGAGCCCCTGCTATGTTCTCTCCCGCGATCAACAGATCGATCGGGGCATTATAACCATCGAAGAAACCACCCAGTTCATCGATTTCGAAGACAATACGGGCGTCGGTCACTGTGGCGCCATTAGGAATGGGTATATCCTGAAAACGGATGCCGATGACCTGTTGTGCGAAGCCTTCACGCGGTAATTCCAGGTCAGTACTGGTGTCGGTATAGTCGGTACCGACGACCTTTGATTCTGCGTCGTCTCTGCCGGAGCTTACACGCACCGTGTCTGTGGTGATGGAACAACTGCCCGCAGGCCGACTACCCGCATTCAGTGCCGGGCCATTCAGCAGTACGGTCAGGCTGTCTTCCTCTTCGGCATCGTCGTTATCAGAACTTAATAAGGTGGTTATCGTCTGGATGCCTGCCGCCGCTGCGGAGTTGACTGCACAGTTGCCTTCAACCTCACAGGCCAGGGCGTCGATGGGGGCGATGGGATAGAGGATCGGACCACCGTGATAGTGGTAACGCATGATGCCCGCATTCAAAGTGGGCAGGCTATCCAGCACGGCGTCCATGGCCTCTTTCAGTACCACGATACGTGAACGCTCACCGGGATCTATGACACCATTGTTATTCTCGTCCACGGTCTCACCCATACTGCCTGAGGTATCCAGATTGAACAGGATGTTGGCCGGCGCGGTGCTGGAGGCAGAGTTGAGATAGATCTCCGTATCATCGGCATACACTGGGGCATGACTGCCAACCAGGAACGTCAGCGTTGCCGACGTAAGAATATGGGTAAGTTTGCTGTATTTCATGGGTCTAACTCCTGTCTCCGATTCTGTTTATTTCTTGCCGACCTGATAGGCGCCAGCATGCAGAGTCGTCGATGCGCCGCTTTGGGTCTTGCCGCGGCTGATTAAGTCGAAATGGTAGAAGGCCATGCTGGTGTCCCAGCCGGAGCCTCGTTTCGGGGTGGTCTTCTGCCGAAACCAGGCACTGAATTCGGTATCTGCGTTGTAGCTACCGATGTTGTTTGTTGTTTGACTAAAGGCGTAGATATCATCATCAAAATTGAAAGGGGTGCCGTTATCGTCGACGGAATTATTGGTATTGAAAGCACCATCATCGGTGAGAGCCAGTGCCAGGCCGGTTTCTGCCGTCTGAAAAGCACGGTTGACCTCCTGAGAGTTGGCCGCCATCTTTTCTTCCAGGGTATTGGTGTTCATTGAGGTCAGCGCCAGCAGGGTGAGTATGGTTAACAGCACCAATGACGTGACAAGGGCCGCGCCGCCTTGCTTGCTTTGTAACGGGTATAACGGGAATCTCATAGGGGGCACCTTGCTAGTTGCTACGGTTGCGGATCTGGACCGTGGTTGAGAACACGCGTCTGCGACGACGGTCATCGGTCGGGTTAATCGTCGTGCCGAGTAGTTCGTAGGTGGATGTATTGATGTCGCCACCGTATTCATCCACGGTTCTCATCAGCAGGGCAAGACGCACGCTGACGACATTGTCCCAACTGGTTACCGCGCCTGCATTTACATAGGTATCTGCGACAGTGTCATTTCCTGCAGTGTCTTCGCCATACAGTATCTGCATGTTTTCGACGCCATCGATCATGGCTTCGGCTGCTGCAATGCCTGATTTTCTGAACAGTACGGGTCTGCCAGCATCATTGCCGATGTAGTAGCGGTTAGTGATAAACAACATGATCTCCGCATCCGGGCCATAGGTTTTGCTTAGGTCCTTAAAGGCATTGCCTGGCTCGGCACCGGTGACAGCCCCCGAATTATGATTAAAGGTGGATTTACAGTTGTCATCCGGCCCGGTGGACTGGATGCCCGCACCACAACCGGTATTACTGGGGTCACTGGTCATCACCACCACATCGGCGCTGTCACAATCAGAGATGGCGACGATATTACCTTTTGCCAGCCCGCTGTTGGTTGAGACATGAATGGCCGCAGATGCGGTTGTCATTGCCGGGTTCATGACACGAATATCGCTAGGACTGAGATATCGGACTGTGATGCCATCTGAACCGGCAATCATGTTTGCGACCTCTTCCGTGCTGGCACTGGGTACCCAGTTCTGCGCATTCTCCGAACCCTCCACGGCAGTGAAGGCGAACAGATTGGTGTCATCGTTAGAACCATTGACGTGATTGACGACAGTTTCGATGTCATCCGAACAGCCCGCATAACCCGCCATACGAATATCACGCACCAGCATCTCCATCGCAAAGCGGGCGTTTTCCTGTAGACGACCCATTTCGTCCTGCTCTTTATAGATGCGCTTGTTACTGGAAAACATGGTAATGGCGCCAGCAAGAATCATC
>JBFIID010000061.1:0-10306 GCA_041601415.1 Gammaproteobacteria bacterium | reverse complement strand
CCATGCTCCGGCGACTGCTGTATCACAATTTCCGTGGCCTGCATCGCTTCCGTCAGTGGCGCCAGCGTCGCCTGACGCAGGTCGGTTCGGTGGCTATGCTGTTCCTGCTGGGTGCCGGTGTGTTCGGTGTCGATACCCGTCAGACCCTTGCCTTTCAGATCGCTGCGCTGATGCTCGGACTGTTCCTGCTGGCGTTTTCCACTACGCTGTTCTTTCGCCCGAAAATAAACGCTCGCCGCGAACTGCCCGATTACGCAACCGTTGGTCAGTCGCTGCAATATGAAGTAATGCTCGATAATCAGGGCCGCCGACATGAAATCGGTCTTGCCCTGGCAGACAACCTGGCAACGCCGATCCCGACGTATCAGGCCTTCGCCCAGAGCACTGATAGAGGCGACGCGGAACGCAATGCCTTTGACCGCAAGGTGGGCTACCCCCGTTGGGCGAGCCTGATTCGGCGGGCGCGAGGTGCGGATATTCCGTCCATCGGTCTGCCGGATCTGGCCGCGGGTACGCAGACCCGCGTACGTATGCAACTGACGCCCTTCCGACGCGGGTATCTGCACTTCCTGTCCTTCACCCTGCAGAGGCCGGATCCCTTTGGGCTGGTGAATGCACTGCGGCCGCTTCCTGTTCAGGATTCATTACTGGTACTACCGAAACGCTATGCCCTGCCACTGGTGCAATTGCCGGGCAAGCGTCGATATCAGCCGGGCGGCATGGGCATCTCCACCGGCGTCGGTGATTCACAGGAGTTTAATACCCTGCGGGAATATCGCCCCGGTGATCCGATTCGTCATATTCACTGGCGTAGCTGGGCGCGACTTGGCACGCCCGTGGTGAAAGAATTTCAGGATGAGTTTTTTGTGCGTCAGGCCCTGTTGCTGGATACCTTCACAGATGCGGATGATGATCCGGTGTTCGAGGAAGGCGTGTCTATCGCCGCCTCGGTGGTGTCTCAACAAAGCAGTCAGGACTGTCTGCTGGATCTGATGTTCATCGGCCCCGAGGCACATCATTTTACCCTTGGTCGCGGACTTTCCAGCACCACCACCATGCTGGAGACGCTGGCCTGCGTCCTGCCCTGTCGTGATAAACCGTTTAGCCATCTGCAATCGCTGGTAGCTGAGCATCAGGGACAACTGAGTGGGTTTATCTGTGTGTTGCTCGGCTGGGATCAACAACGCCAGGCACTGGTCACCCATCTGCGTGCGCTTGATCTCCCCCTGCATGTTTATGTGATTACCGGCTCTGATGACGAACTTGATGCCGGACCGATGCGGGATCTGCCGGATCAGTTTGTGGTTCTGCGTCAGGGTCAGATTGAGCAGCATATTGCGGCATTAGCTAAACCGCATGCAGAGGCCGACGCGGCATGAATGTGCCATTCCTCTTCCTGTCTGCCTGTTTACTCCTGTGGGGCTGGCAGACCGGCTATCTGTTGTTCGCCATTCCCATGGCACTGGTCCTGGAGAGTTCGCGTTTCGTCCACTGGCGTTGGGAAATTACGCGAAAGGATTTTTATCGTCTTTCCGATTTCAGTTCGGTGTTACTGACGGTGGTCGTGCTTTATCAGTTCAATAAGAATTCCATGCACGGTGTGTATTTCGTTCTCGAGTGGCTGCCCTTTGTGTTTTTTCTGCTGCTCTTCATTCAACGCTACAGTCAGTTAAACGCCATTCCCTACAGTGCTTTTTTTATCTCTATGCGCAAACAGGCACTGATAAAAGATGCGGCCGATGAAAAAACGGTCGACTTCAATATTATCTTCGCCCTGATTACGGTACTGGCCGCCTGCGCGGGGAATCAACGTAGTATCTGGTTTTTTGCTGCCATATGCGCGTTGATCGGCTGGATACTATTTCTGCATCGCAGTAAGCGTTACTCGGTGGTTCTGTGGATCAGCATGATCCTGTTGACCTTCGTGATCGGGTATTTCGGTCAGACCGGTATGCGCCAGTTACAACGTTCCATGGAACGGGTGATCATGAGTCTGCTGGATGAATACTTCTGGCAGAACCGCGATCCCGGACGCACCACCACGGCCATCGGCTCACTCGGGCGTTTCAAACTCTCGGAGAACATTCGTATCCGGGTCGACAGCGAACAGAAACTGCCCTATCCCTTCCTGTTACAGGAGGCAAGCTATAACTATTTCAATCTGGGTATCTGGTCGGCACAGGACTCCGAGTTTGAGCTGATTGATCCCGAGCGCCTCGGTTACTGGCCATTGAGTGCTTCAACTCAGCCGGTCTTCAACACCGTGACCATCAGTACCTGGTTACGCCGTGCTCTGGGTGTTGTGCCGATGCCGCAACACAGCCTAAGCCTGGAAGATCCGGGCGCACTGGAGGTTCAGCGCAGCCGTCTCGGCGCAGTGCGCATGGAAGGTGAGCCAGGCTTGATCAATTACCGTGTACAGATCGGTAATTACCAGCCACAGGCCCAACCGAATCTGACCGATCTATTGATCTCTGATCAATACCTAAAACCCATCATGGCCCTGATGAACGAGGAAGGCCTGATGTCGGATGACAAGCAACAGGTCGTGAATAATGTTAACCACTTTTTTAAGGAAAAATTCCGCTATCAACTGGTTGACCGCAAGGACTATCCCGGCAAGAAATCGTTGATGAATTTCCTGCTACACGATCGCAGAGGCCATTGTGAGTACTTCGCCACCAGCACCGTATTGATGTTGCGCGCGGCGAATATACCGGCACGCTATGCGATTGGTTATTCAATCCAGGAATACAGCGAGGTTGAGCGCCGCTATATAGCCCGCGCACGTCATTCCCACGCCTGGGTCAGTGCCTATGTGGATGGTGTCTGGCAGATCGTGGACACCACCCCCGCGAGCTGGGATTTCCTGGAGCAGGATCAGGGCAGTGATCTACAGGCACTTGTCGATCTGTATTCATGGCTTCGTTTTCTGTACGCAGAGTGGCAACAGGATGAAAATCTCGTCGAAGAAGAGACGGACACATCCAGCCAATGGCTATGGTTGCTGCTACCATTAATCATGATTTTGATCTGGCGTCTGTCACGCCGACAACGGCTAAAAGGCGCTCTGGGTGATGACGAGAAACGCCACCTGGCACGGTCAGGAATGGATTCAGAATTCTTTACCCTGATGCAGCAACTGCAAGAGCAGGGTTATCTAATGAATGACGGTGAGTCGGTCAGCCAGTGGTTGCAGCGCATACGCCCACTGGTGAGTGATACCGCTCATATTGAACAGATGCTGGGACTATTACCCTTACATAATCGCTACCGGTTTGATCCCGCCGGCATCTCCCCGGAAGACAGGCTTCGACTCAGACAGGACAGCCGTCGTCTACTATGAAGCCCGTCTGACCCGTGGCACATCCTGAACAGGTCGGGGTGTGCTCAGTACTTGTCTAACCGGCCGGTGTCTTATTGGCTGGCTCTGATGCTATAGCAGGTGTTGCAGCAGTCAGTTCCAGGATCATACGCACAATGCTGTTATCGTCTTTGTAAACGTGTCGTTCGAAGCCCAGTTTTTCACACATGTTGAGCATCTTTTTATTTTCACGCAGTACATCACCGAAGATCTGTTGCAGGCCACGCTGTCTTGAATACTCAATGATACGTTGCATCAGGAAACGACCCAGACCCTTGCCGGTCATTTCTTCCCGCACCAGTACATCGTACTCGGCGATTTCTACATCCGGATCTGTGTTGATCCTGACCACACCATAGATTGGCGTTTCGCCCGGAATACCGTGCTCGGTCATCACCATCGCCATTTCGCGATCATAATCAATCTGTGTGAAACGTGCGGCCATCACATGTGACAGGGTTTTCAACGGCACGAAGAAACGCATACGGATCTGCTCAGCATTCAGTTTGGTGAAGGCATCCTGTAGCATCGGTTCATCTTCCGGCAAAATCGGTCTGAACAGGCAGGTCTTGCCATCGATCATGACCTCTTCTTCCAGTTCCTTTGGATAAGGTCGGATCGCCAGTCGATCTGCTCCTTCACTATGCGCTTCGGCAATCTTGATGCGTGCATCCAGACCGATAACGCCATATTCATCGGCAAGCAGGGGATTGATATCCAGCTCTTCGATTTCAGGAATATCGATAATCAGCTGTGAGATTTTGATCAGTGTCAGGGCCACGGCATCCAGATTGACGGCGGCGAGTCCACGATAGCCCTTCAACTGGTTATAGATGCGAGTGTCCTTGATTACATCCATCGCCAGCAACATGTTCAATGGTGGCAGACCCAGTGCCTTGTCATTCATTACCTCGACTGCGGTACCACCGTGACCAAACAGAATCACCGGTCCAAACTGATTATCGGTAAACACACCGGCAATCAGTTCATAGGCAGTTGGGCGACGTACCATAGGTGACAGGGTAAAGCCCTGTATTTTCGCCTTCGGGTATTTTGCCTTGACCCGATCCATCATGATCTGGGCTCTTTCCTTCACTTCCGCAGGCCCGGAGAGATCCAGAGCGACTCCACCAACATCCGATTTATGCGTGATATCCGGTGATAAAATCTTCAGTACCACGGCACCACCCATCTCAGCCGCGACCGCAGCCGCCTCGGCCGGACTCTCGGCAATGCGTGTTGGAGCAACGGGCACGGCATAGGCCGATAACACGTCCTTGGCCTCTGGTTCGGTCAGCCAGACACGTTTTTCACCCAGAGCCTTATCGATAATTTTGCGCGCCGCTGCGGTATCAGGCACAAAGTCTTCGGGAACGGAAGGTGGGGTTTCAGTCAACATCACCTGACTGCGGTGATATTTGACCATGTACATAAAGGCGCGCACGGCCTGTCCCGGGGTGTAATAACTGGGGATGTGGTGTTGCGCAAACAGTTCACGGGATTCCTCTGCGGCATCATCACCCACCCAGCAGGTGAGAATCGGTGGCTTGCTGTTCTGGCTGGCAATTTCTACCACCTCTCTGGCGGCATCCACGCCCACCGCACAGGCGGTCGGACAACTCATGACCAGAACTGCGTCGATGTTTTTATCTTTCACAACCGCCGCGAGTGCATCTCTATAGCGAGAACCGGGTGCATCACCAATGATGTCTACCGGATTTCCATGCGACCAGGTCACTGGCAGTACTTTATCCAGTTCTTCAAGCGTCAGCGCATCCAGTTCGGCCAGACTACCGCCTTCGTCGATCAGGGCGTCGGTCGCCAGCACACCAATACCTCCGCCATTGGTAATCATCGCCAGACGATCGCCTTTGGGAGGATGCGGCATGGCGAGAATTTCTACCGCATCAAACACCTCGATGAGACTGTTCACTCGCAGCATGCCTGAGCGACGGAATACCGCCTCGTACACAGAATCCATGCCCGCTAGCGCGCCGGTATGTGAGGCCGCGGCTCGCGCACCTTCTTCGTGCACGCCGGCCTTCACAACAATGACGGGTTTCATTCGAGAAGCCGCTCGCGCAGCGGAGAGGAATTTACGTGACGCCTTGGTTGATTCTATGTATAGCAGGATGGCGCGTGTATTTACGTCATTGGCGAGATAATCCAGCATGTCGCCAAAATCCACATCGGCCATGCCACCGAGCGAGATCATGTGCGAGAAACCAATATTTCGGGAATTTGCCCAGTCGGCTACAGAGGTAACGATGGCACCGGACTGTGCGACGAAGGCAAGATTACCCGGCAATGGATTGATATGCGCGAAACTCGCATTGAGAGCGATACCGGGCACCATGATACCCAGGCAGTTCGGTCCGATAATACGCATTAAATTCGGTTTGGCCGCATCCAGCATGGCCTGTTCCAGTTCCTTGCCGTGATCATCCTTGCTTTCACCAAAACCGGCAGAGATCACCACCGCAGCGCGGGTTCCACGGGCACCGAGTTCACTGATAATGCCTGGCACGGTATCCGGTGGTGTACTAATTACAGCCAGATCCGGCACGATTGGCAGACTGGCGATGTCCGGGTAGGTGAGCACACCTTCAATAGCCGTGTATTTGGGATTAACCGGCATGATCGGGCCATCGAAACCTGAATTAAACAGGCGTTTAGCCAGTACCGCACCGACCGACATGGGGGTCTTGCTGGCACCGATCAGGGCCACTGATTTGGGATTAAATAGATATTCCAGATTGCGTATAGTCACTAAGGATTCCTGTTACGAATAGACTGAAATCTAACGGTTTCAGCGTAATAAAGTTATCCATTAGTATACAGTTTTTTGCTGCAGCGCAACATGCTAAAAAGCAATAAACGAAGTGATTATTTGTAGATAAGAAACAATTTCGGATCTTAGGGCCATAATGAACACTCATTAAAAGGCCCTTTCCGGAACAGTTCCGGGCTAAGCCCGGTCTTTCAGGTCGACACTAAGCTAATAATAAAAACCCGGCACAGAACCGAATTGTTTCGTGTCAGAGCCAAACATGTCGACCTACCAATACGCCAGCAGACGCCCTGCTTCGATGTTGGTTTCATAGTGGTTCAGTGGCCGACTGCCCACCGCAATACATTCACCACTGGTGATATCAAATGCCCAGTTATGTTTCGGGCAGGTCAGCGTTGTGCCTTCGAGTGCCAGATGCGGGATATTCGTAACCTGATGCGGACAACGGCTATCGTAGATACGGATATCCTCACCTGACTTATAGATAAACAATTCACGGCCATCACAGGCGGCATGGGTAATCTGGCCTTCCTGCAGGGCGTCGACCTCGATCACGTCATGCCATTGTTGCTGTTTATCCAGTAACTCCGGAGTGAACTCCGGGATGTCCATGTCCAGCAGGATATCTATCGCCCAGGTGATCTTGCTCAGGCCCAGTATCGGAAAGGACATCAACAGGGTATCCAGTATCTCATTCGCAGTCGCGCCATCGCGTAATGCACGCGGCATATACTGGCGGAAACCCGACTCACTTTGCGCGGCGACCTTGGTGATTACCGAGATCAAGGAACGTGTTTTGGGGTCAAGATGCGAACCCGCCTCCTTCACAAACTTGAAGTACGGCTGCATCGCATCCGGGCGCGTTTTCAGTAAATAGGAAAGTGCGTCACTCATGTTAATCCCTCGATTTTGGAACAAGTTCTATACGGGTTGGCCCTGACTGCATGCCGAGTAATTCAGCGATATCGTAACGTTGGTGTTTCTGCTCATAATCAACATGTATAAACACCATATCCAGTTCCGTCTCCAGCGTCACCAGTGGTTCGCTGGACAGCTCAAACAGATGTGAGCGCGTCACTAAGCGTGGCACCGTCAGCATCACGGTGACCTTACCGGGGCTACTGGTTTTGAGTTCTGAGCAGGCGTTGCTCGCCCCCTTGCGATAACAACTAACATGTACCTCGTCGAGTGGTGTTTTTCGATCCGCATCGAGCGGCTGAAAGACCACTGACACGGGTTCGATCACGCGACTTTTGCTGGTACCAAACAGGCCCTTGTAATCTCCGGCCACTAAGGCAGCGGGGAGCAGTAATACGGCGATGACGACCAGGATGAGTTTCATCAGTTACGTGTGTCGTGCATGTCCAATGGCTCACTCAATCAGTCACTTCTCATCTTGTCATTCACTGCTATCGGCGTGCGATAACGCATCACGATAATGTAGGAAGAGAGGATAAATGTCAGCAGCGTCGCCATTTGAATCAGATAGGAGGTTCGCTCGGTGATGAATGAAGACTCCACCGCCAGCACCGCGATCAGTAAGGCAAATTCACTGATCTGCCCGAGTCGTACTCCCACCTCCTGTGACATTTCCGGTTTTTCTCCCGCCTTGATCAGAAGGAATTTGAAGACCAGCGGTTTCAGCACCAGGATCGCCACCGCGAGTGTGATGGATGGCATCATCACCTCATTCAACATGCCCAGATTAAAGCCTGCCCCCAACGAGAAGAAAAACAGAATCAGAAAGAAATCCCGTAGTGGCTTGAGACTCTCGGCAATGAACAATGCAATCGGACTGGAGGCAAGCGTAACACCGGCGATAAAGGCACCAATCTCGTGCGACAGCCCGATCGCATGTGCCAGTTCCGCGATGCCAAGACACCAGCCTATCGCCAGCAGGAAGATATATTCATGGATCTGATCAAAACGTCCCAGCAGGGCGCGGAGCAGATATTTCTCCAACAACGTCGCAAACAACAAAAGGCCGGGCAGATACAGTAACTGTAGAAGAATATCTGTGACCAGATTGCCGCCCATGCCGTAACCCTGCAACAACAACAGGATGATGATGGCGATGATGTCCTGCAGAAGCAGGATAGAAATGATCACCTGACCGGTATGTCGATGATGCAAAGCCGTGGTTGGCAGCAACTTCAGGCCGATGATCGTGCTGGAGAACATCATCGTCGCACCGACCAGTAAAGACTCGTGCCAAAGAAAACCATAAAGGAATGCGATACCCGTGCCGATAGCCATGAACGCTAGCGAACTAATCAGGGTCACGCCCATGGCCTCGCCCAACATGGTCCATAGCTGTTGCGGGAGCAGATTCAGCCCCAGCAGGAAGAGCAGGAAGATTATGCCTATGTTGGATACGTCCTGGATCAGGCTCGCATCATTGACCAGAGCCAGCCCCCAGGGGCCGAGCAACAGGCCGAGAGCAATATAAGCCACAATCATCGCCTGACGAGCATATAGCGCCAACGTCGCGAAGATAGCGGCACCGGTAAAGATCAGGAAAAAGGAAAAGACAATTGAGCTTTCATTCATATTCCTATAGTACCGAAAAACATAAGCGTATTGTTGCCTTAGAAGAACTGAATTGTTCCACTTTCCAGAATTGACATGCATCAAGTATGTACAGCGATGCGTCTCCTATACTCAGCTCAGAAAGGATAAACAGGTGTCAGGTGTTTACACGTAGACAACTTTTTCAGGGCGACCTCAGCGGACAGAACACTCCAGTCCGCCCCCCTTGGGCGCTTGCAGAAATGGACTTCCTCAGTGAATGTCAGCGTTGCCTTGACTGCGCCAGTTATTGTCCAACCAACATCATATTTCACGGCAGTGGCGGCTACCCCGAGATCAATTTTGAGCATGACGAATGCACATTCTGCGGGGATTGTGTCAAGGCATGCACCAGCGGTGCACTCAGCGAAGAAAAATTCAGCTGTGGCAGTCCTGCCTGGGCGATCAAAGCCAGCTTCAGTGATGACTGTCTGGCAGCCAAACAAATTGTTTGTCAGATATGCGCCGAACAGTGCGATGCACTAGCGATACGTTTTATTCCAAAAATCGGCGGCGTCGCCAGCCCCGAACTTCAGACAGAACTGTGTAATGGATGTGGGGCCTGTGTTGCGCCCTGTCCTGTACACGCCATTCAAATCAAGGATCCCGGTATGACGGAGGTAACTAGATGAATATCAGCGGTGTAGTTGTATATACACGACCAGAGGCAATCGAACAGGTACAGGCCCAGCTTGCCTCGCAGGCAGGCGTCGAAGTCCACGCTATCGGCGAAAAGGGGCAGATGGTCGTTACCGTAGAGCAGCCATCGGATCAGGCCATGGCCGATACCGTGCTGGGATTACAGAACATGCCAGGGGTGCTCTCTGCAGCCATGGTGTATCACAATTTTGATAGCGATGAAGAGATCACAGAGGAGATGACACGATGAAATTGTCCAGGCGGGAATTTATAAAGACTAACGCCATTGCCGCCACTGCGACGGCAGCTGGTGTCACGATTCCGGGTATGCAGCAGGCGCTTGCCGCCAGCGACGACAAGATCCGCTGGGATAAGGCTCCCTGTCGTTTTTGTGGCACCGGTTGTAGCGTTCTGGTGGGCACCAAGAATGATCGCATTGTGGCGACTCAGGGTGACCCTGATGCCCCGGTTAACCGCGGACTGAACTGTATCAAGGGATATTTCCTGTCGAAGATCATGTACGGCAAGGATCGTCTGACCAAACCGCTGCTACGCATGACCAACGGCAAGTTCGATAAGGAAGGCGATTTCGCTGAAATCTCATGGGATCAGGCCTTCGATATCATGGCCGAAAAATGGAAAGCCGCGCTGAAAAACGATATGCAGAACAACAAGGGTAAAAGCGCCGAGGAGCTCACCTCCAGTGTCGGTATGTTTGGTTCTGGGCAGTGGACCGTATTCGAAGGCTATGCCGCCGCCAAACTGTATAAGGCCGGTTTCCGCTCCAATCATATTGATCCTAATGCCCGTCACTGTATGGCCTCTGCGGTCGGTGGCTTTATCCGCGCCTTCGGTGCCGATGAGCCGATGGGCTGTTACGACGATCTGGAACACGCCGATGTATTTGTGCTGTGGGGTTCCAACATGGCGGAGATGCATCCGAT
>JBFIID010000060.1:0-10339 GCA_041601415.1 Gammaproteobacteria bacterium | reverse complement strand
GCCTGATCGAGTAGTCCGTCCTCATCCAGCGGCAGGCGCAGGAACCATATCGAATGGGAATCGGGACTTTCCTGCTGCCAGTGCAGGAGTGCCAGCCAGGCAGCCTGCTGCAGGGGGTATGGGTACGGTGCGGTGGCATTTTCGATCGCGAGAAAGCTGTCGGTATCAATCGGGGTGATACGTCTGCCCATGTCGTAAATGCGTAATTGAGAGTTACCGCTGTGCAGAAACTCGGTGATGCTGTTTATCTTCAATGCCCTGTATCTTCCGGCTCTATCGAGGCATTGTTTTGTACTCGATCAGTTCAGTCTTTGCAACTTCAGAACTCACCGCTCGTGTTCACTCACGTTGCGGGACACCGAAGGTATCAGACACATAATTAGCTGAACGGACGAACTCCAGAAATTCTTTTTCAGGCAGGGGGCGGCTGAAATAATGCCCCTGGAAATGAATCTCACCGCAGGTGCTGAGGAATTCTATCTGACTCTCGGTTTCCACACCCTCAGCGATGACGCCAAGTTTCATCCCCTGGGCAATGAAGATCATGGCCTTTACGATAGTGGCATCGGTTTTATCGGAAACAATATCGCGAATAAAGCTCTTATCGATCTTAATCTGGGCAACGGGTAGTTTTTTCAGATAGGACAGTGATGAATAGCCGGTGCCGAAGTCATCAATGGAGAAGCGAATACCAATCTTCTTCAGCTTGTTCATTTTCAGAATCGCATCGTCGATATTTTTCAGCAGTACGCCTTCGGTTAATTCCAGGATGATTTTCTTTGGAGGTACCCCGGTGTTATTGACCTCGGCCATCACCATTTCAACAAAGTCTGGCTGGTAAAACTGAAAGGGGCTGACGTTGATTGACAGCCTGGGAATATCGATACCCAGGTTCTTCCATTCACGCAGTCGTGTAAAGGTGTTTCTGAATACCCATTGCCCGATTTCGGGTAACAGGCCTGACTCTTCTGCGAGAGGAATAAACACCTTCGGTTCGATCAGACCTTCGGTAGGGTGATGCCAGCGAATCAGCGTTTCCGCACCGGCCAGACGCCCTGAGGTGTCGAAATACGGGTGAAAATACAGCAGCAGGTCGTTCTGAGCGATGGAATTACGCAGGCTGGACTCCAGTTGTAACTGGTCGTCCATATCGATGGTCAGGGGTGACTCATAGAAACGAATCGTGTTGCGACCTGCGTCCTTCGCTGCATACATGGCGGTATCGGCGTGTTTCAGGATCATATCGACATTACCGTGCACACTGGAGAACAGCGCGATACCTATACTGGTGGTGACCAGAAATTTATGTGGGCCAATGACAAAGGGTTCCTGAAAACTTTCGCGCACTTTTTCTGCGACCGCCCGGGCCTGCTCCGAGGCATAGGTGTTACGCTTATCCGTAGCAGAAATAACGATCACAAATTCATCGCCACCCAGTCGTGCGGCCGTGTCTTCATGGCGTATGATCTTGCCCAGTCGTTCGGCGACCTGTTTCAGCAATTCATCGCCGATGTTATGTCCGCAGGTGTCATTGATCTTCTTGAAGTTATCCAGGTCAAAGTAGATCAGGGCGCCGGTTTTTTCATAGCGTCTGGCCATGGCCAGTTCTCTGGCCAGATGATCAAACAGGGCACGCCGATTGGGCAGATCGGTGAGGGCATCGAAGTAAGCAAGCCGATGAATCGATGCCTCAGCGGCCTTGAACTGGGTAATGTCAGAGAACACGATGACATAGTTACTGATCGACAAGTGCTCATCGTACACGGCAGAGATGGTATGCCAGGCGGGATAGTCCGTGTGATCTTTACCCAGTTCCCAGTATTCACCACTCCAGCAGCCCTGCTTTGCAACCGTCTCCCAGATGCGTTCATAAAAGACATCATTGTGGATTGAGGAGCAGAGCTTCATGTAGTTAATGCCAAGCACCTTGTCTGCGTCGTGTCCGGAAATTTTAGTGAAGGCATTATTGACCTTCAGAATGCGTTTCTCGGCATCTGTGATGATGATGCCCTCATGGGTCTGAAAGGATAGATTGGCGATGCGTGCCTGCTCGTTTTTATCAAGCATGTCGGACTGAATCAGCTGCATGCAGACGAACAGACGACCGATCAGGATGCAGGCAAAAATAATCAGCGGAATCACTGCAAGCAGTAGACCGGTGATCGAATCCGGCAAACCTTCAGTCTCCAGTACGGGTTGACCGGGGATGCGGATAAAATCATAACCGGCCATTGAGCAGTAGTGCATGAGGACAATACCTGTGCCCAGCACCAGACTCGCTTTGAGGCTATTGCTGGTAAACAGCACAGACTCTTTTATGTGGCAGCGGAAATACAGATGCATCGCGTAGAAGGTGCTGGCGATGATGATCAGGATTGAAAAGGTAATCAGGTTGAAACTGTAGACCGGCACCGCATCAACCTGGACAGACTTCATACTCAGAAAGTTCAGGCAGGCAATACTCATGGCCAGCATCATGGAGCTCATGAAGAAGCTGGTTTGCTGTTCACTGTCGGTGCGTAGCAGGTTAAATATCAGCAGAAAAACCAGTGTCAACGGTACGGTCAGAAGCTGACTGGAGGTTGAGTTAATATCGATCGGGAAGGGCAGTTCGAGCGACAGTAAACCGATATAGAGGCTGATCCAGAGACCGTTAACCAGCGCCATGGAAGCAATTGTCGACCAGAGGATTTTCTGCCACAGGGCATCTTGCTGGCGAGAGTTTTCGAGTGCCAGAAAGGTCGATAATGAGGATAACAGGGCAACTAGAATCGCCAGACCGGTGAGTAACAGATCGTGGTTTTTGGTCAGGCTCTCCTGAACTTCCTGTGCGGCTAAAAAATCCATTTAAAAATCGTCAGTTGCAAGCCTGAGAGCTTGTGCGAAAGAGATATTCATTCGTCGTGGTCTGAGTGATTTTTTTTAATTATATGCGTGTCGGGTCCAACTAGACAGCCGACAGCATTGATTCTGGACTTCTGTACAGTGACTTACTGATCGGGCTGTCAGGTTTTATCTGTATAAAAACAGATGCTTGTCCTGACTAGCGACGTGTCCAGCGATGAAAACGCTTCAACCAGGACAACAGCCGATCCGGGGTATGTGCGCGTTTCCAGTTGCCGGCGGCAAATTTGTTGGCCTCGGTCAGGGTTGGATAGATATGGATGGTGCCGAGAATCTTGTTCATTCCCAGTTTATGCCGCATGGCCGTGATGTATTCACTGATGAGATCAGAGGCATGTTCGCCGACGATAGTTGCACCGATGACGGTGTCCTTTCCCGGTACAGTGAGTACCTTGATAAAGCCGTGTGCTTCCTGATCAGCGATCGCCCGATCCAGATCATCAATCTCGTAACGGGTGACTTCAAACTCAACCCCCTGTTCTCTGGCTTCCAGTTCGTTTAGCCCAACCCGCGCAATTTCAGGCTCGGTGAAGGTTGCCCAGGGGATCACCGAATAATCCACCTTGAAGCGCCAGACGCTGCCGAACAGGGCATTCACAACGGCATACCAGGCCTGGTGTGAGGCGGTGTGGGTGAACTGATAGGGTCCTGCGACATCGCCGCAGGCATAGATGTTCGGAAAGCGTGTTTGCAGGTAGTCATTCACGGTCACCGTTTGATTGGGGTTCAGCTCAATGCCCAGTTCCTGCAGACCTATATCGGTGGTATTGGCCTTGCGGCCGACGGCAATCAGCACCTGATCGAAGGCAATCTCAATCTCATCACCCTGATACTCGCAGACCAGGTGCTGTTCTGATCCATTCCTGACGAAGCGCCTGGCGGTGTGTTGCAGGCGCAGGTCAACCCCTTCCGTGCGCAGTTGTTGCTCCAGTCGTTCCGATACCTCCGGGTCTTCGCGAATCAAAAGACGCGGTAACATCTCGACCTGGGTAACCTCTGCGCCGAAGCGCGCGAAGGCCTGACTGAGTTCACAGCCGATAGGGCCGCCGCCGAGAACCAGTAAGCGCCGCGGGCATTCGCGTAGCTCCCACAGGTTATCCGAGGTCAGGTAGCTGATCTGATCCAGTCCCTCTATCGGTGGAATCAATGGTCGCGCGCCGGTCGCAATGATGATGCTTTTCGTACTCAGGATGCTGCCGTTCACTTCCACCGTCCAGGGCGTAAGGATGCGTGCCTCACCGGACAGGCACTCAACCCCCAGTTCCGTGTAACGTGCGGTTGAATCATGGGGTTCAACCTTTTCGATCACGTCCTGTACGCGTTGCATGACGTCGGCAAACTCGTATTCGACTGTGGCTGTGTGGATGCCAAATTCCTTTGAACGTTTGATGTGTGAGAGGAATTTAGCCGAGCGTAACAGGGCCTTGGAGGGGACGCAGCCAGTGTTCAGACAATCGCCACCCATGCGGTTTTTTTCGATCAGACTGACTTCAGATTTAACCGCAGAGGCGATGTAGGCACTCACCAGACCGGCAGATCCAGCACCGATCACGACCAGATTACGATCAAACTGCCGGGGCTTTTCGAAGCCCTGATAGACGCGCCGGGCCTGCAACAGGCTCAAGGTCTTTTTTGCCAGCAGTGGAAACAGGCCGAGCAGGGCAAAGGAGATGAGCAGTCCGGGTGAGAGAATCCCGGAGAGGGATTCAAGCTTTGCGATTTCGGTGCCCGCATTCACGAAGACCAGAGTGCCCGGTAGCATGCCAATCTGGCTGATAAAGAAAAACATGCGGGTTTTTATCGGTGTCAGCCCCATCAGCAGGTTGATAATGAAGAAGGGGAAAATCGGGATCAGGCGCAGACTGAACAGATAAAAGCCGCCGTCTTTTTCGATACCCTGATTAATAATCTTCAGCCGATCTCCAAAGCGACGATTGACAGTGTCGCGGAACAGGAAACGTGCCACCAGGAAGGCCAGCGTGGCACCGATGGTACTGGCGAAGGAGACAATCAGGGTACCCCAGAGCAGACCGAACAGGGCACCACCAATCAGGGTCATCAGGGCCGCGCCGGGCAGAGACAGACCGGTCACCAGAACATACAGCGAAAAAAACAGTAAGCCGGAGAATAAGGGGTTTTCAGACTGGAAGGCTGTGATTTCTGCCTGACTGTTTTTGAAGCTGGCGAGATTCAGGTAGAGATGAGCATCGGTGAGGAAGTAGCTGCCGATCAGAATCGTCAGCACTACGAGGATCAATATTTTTTTGGTCAAGCGATTATCGCTCGGTGCTAGTTGGCACGGCCACCACGTTTTTCCAGGTCAATCAATTCACGCAATCCCATCAGGCCTTCCTTGGGTGCCGCAGCTGGAGCTGCACGTCGTTGCTCTACAGCAGGGAATGCCTCTTTGTTTTTTTTCTTTTCCCGTTCTTCTTCAATGGCCTGGTTTTCCTGGCGCAGTCGTTCCAGCATGCCCTGATACTGATAATCAATGGTATGCGGGTTGTGACTGTTTTTTAATTTACCATCCGCAGTAAATCCTTCGGCCGGAATGTTACTCACATGGCGTCCGGCATCCCTGTCGGTCCAGGCATAAAACTCGGCCTGCGCCAGGTTGCTGTAGGTGATGATGGCAAGTAGTAGAAGCGACTTGTTCATGATGCAGATTCTTCCTTATTCGCAGACCTTTCCGAACTTCATGCAGGAACGCTTACAGCTGTACTTTCCCGTGCGGCTGTCGACGTTGCATTTGCGTCCCCAACGTTGGCATGCCCACTGGCAGTTTTCACCTTCCTCATCCTTTTTCGCGGCGGCGGGTTTTTTGCCTTCATCGGGCCTGGTGCTGTCCCCAGCCAGAATTAACAGTGAATCTGATTCCTTATCGAACCAGCCTTCCTGGTTTGCATTGGCGCTGCCCGTGAGGTTAAAAATGAGCAGTAATAGGATGGCCAGTGCTCTGGTCATACGAATTCTCCAGTCAGTATAGATGTGTGACTTAGAGTATACATCGACGTTTTTGTTCATGCCTGTGTCACTCTTCGCAGATCCTGCTCTGCCAGCTATGGGCTCGAGCCAGCAGTTCTTGCTCATCGATAGTGACAAGCCGCCTGTCTTTCAACAACTGCCTGCCTGCAACCCAGACATCACTGACGTGTTCACGCCCTGCGGCGTAGACCAGTTGTGAGATTGGATCATAAACCGGTTGGGTCTCCAGTGAAGACAGGTCGACGGCGGTCAGATCGGCCGACTTTCCTGCTTCAAGCGATCCCGTGATGGCCTCAAGCCCGAGCGCTCTGGCACCGTTCAGGGTTGCCATCTGCAGGGCGACATGGGCGGGTACCGCACAGCTGTCCCCGGCGACCAGCTTACCGAGCAGAGCGGCGCTACGCATTTCTGCAAACATATCCAGGTCATTGTTACTGGCGGCACCGTCGGTGCCGAGCGCGACATTGATACCCGCCTTTTGTAGTTGATGCACCGGGCAGGTGCCACTGGCGAGTTTCATATTGGATTCCGGACAGTGCACAACACTGACCCCGTATTGCACCAGTTGTTCTATTTCCTCCGCCGCCAGTTGAGTCATATGAACGGCCATCAGGCGTGGGCCGAGAATGCCCAGTGCCTGCATGCGTTGCAGAGGACGCATAGCATTCGCCTCAAAGGCCATGGTGACCTCACTGGCGGTTTCGTGCAGGTGCATATGAATGGGGATGTCCAGTTCTTCTACCAGAGTGGCGATGTGTGTCAGGGGTTCATCAGATACGGTATAGGGCGCATGCGGTGCGAAGGCCGTGTGAATCAGGGGATTGCTGCGGTAACTGTCGTGTACAGCGAGACCTTTATTGAAATATTCCTCCGGGTTGGCGGCCCAGGCGGTGGGGAAATCGATCACGATCAGACCGACGCAGGCGCGCATGCCAATCTCATGCGAGACCTGCGCACATTGATCGGGAAAGAAATACATATCGTTAAAACAGGTGGTGCCACTGCGTAGCATTTCGGCAATCGCCAGCCGTGTGCCGTCGCGTACAAATTCCGGATTTACCCAACGCGTTTCGGCGGGCCAGATGTGGTTTTCCAGCCAGTCCATCAGAGGCAGATCATCGGCCAGTCCGCGAAACAGGCTCATCGCTGCATGGGTATGGGCATTGATTAAACCGGGGATCAAAACATGGTTCGGCAGATGAATTTCCTCCGTTGCCTGATATTTCTCTGTGGCCTTTGAGGAAGGCAGGACTTCTACGATGCGGTTTTCATGGATAGCGATGGCATGATTGTCATACACTTCGCCTGCCGGCTGGACGGGGACGACCCAGCGTGCGTGGATTACGGTATCAATGGTCATCCGCGTAACATATCACAGCTATTGAATTTTTCTGATCAAATACAGGAAGCCCGCGTGAAAAACGAAAGCAACATCGAACCGCTTGTCTGGCGCGACAATCAACTGCATTTACTGGATCAACGCTTACTCCCACAGCGCTGCCTGTATCTGGCCTACGCTGATTCCGATCAGGTAGCGACAGCGATCACCGAGATGGTAGTGCGTGGTGCACCGGCAATTGGAATCGCGGCGGCCTACGGGGTGGTGCTGGCCGCGCGTCAGGCCTGGCAAGACGCTGGTGATGACTGGCGAGAGGCGATTAAGCCTGCGATCCGGACCTTATCCAATTCGCGTCCCACGGCGGTAAATCTGCACTGGGCAATTCAGCGCATGCAGACCTGTTTCTCCAGTATTCAGGGAGAGCCTGAATCATCGCTGCTTCAGGAAGCCATCGACATTCACCAGGAAGATCTTGCAGCCAATTTGAAGATGGGACAACTGGGCGCGGCATTGATTGAAAAAAGCTGCGGGGTGCTCACGCATTGCAATGCCGGCGCATTGGCAACCGGTGGCTATGGTACGGCACTCGGTGTCATTCGCGCTGCCCACGCGGAGGGCAAAATCTCTCAGGTGTATGCCGATGAAACCCGGCCCTGGCTACAGGGCGCGCGCCTGACGGCCTGGGAGTTGTTACAGGATGGCATAGCGGTGGAATTACTGGCCGATTCGGCCGCTGGCTGGTTGATGAAGCAGGGCCTGGTGGAATGGGTGATCGTTGGATCCGATCGCATCGCCGCGAATGGCGATGTCGCGAACAAAATCGGCACCTACGGTCTGGCGATTCTGGCCCGTCAGCACGGCGTGAAGTTTATGGTGGTCGCCCCCTCATCTACGGTGGATATGAGTATCGCCAGTGGTGATCAAATCCCGGTTGAGGTCAGGGGCAGTGAGGAATTACTGCAACTGGGTGATCAACAGGTAGCCGCAGAAGGGTGCAGTGCATGGAATCCGGTCTTCGATATTACGCCAGCTGAATGGGTCGATGTAATAGTCACTGAGCGAGGAGTGGTGCAAAAACCGAATTCCGATGCACTGCGGGGAGTAATGAACGCCGCTTATTCGTAGATCACCAGCTGTCTGACCAGTTCCATATGAGTCAGCACCTCGCTGATTTCGGCACGGATGGATTCACGCGTCTGCTTGTTCAGGCTCTGATCATCACGAACCAGGACAATAACCGTGGCCGGGTGTACGAAAAGATCCTTGGTGTGGTAACACTCGCCGGGGGCCGTCGGCAGGGCGCCATCCAGGTGATAATCCTTTTCCAGTTCTGCATGGCTAATACTCGTTAACCGTTCTTTCAACATCAGGGATTTGCTCAGATATTCCTCGCACTGTGGCAGGCGGAAACGTGCGCTCTCGATGACATTTTCCGACATTGTCATGAGTTTTTCGGTCTGGAGTTGCATGACACTGGCGTTGGTCTCGGATTCGTCCAGCATGCTCAGCATTTTTTTTGCTTCGATTTCGTAGTAGCCGAGAAAGCCTGCCGTTTCCTGTAGACGTTCACGGTCTTGATCAGAAGTTACGGCGACTTTGTTGACATTACTCACTTCGTGTTCATTCATCGGGACACTGGCACTGAGCCCGGTCGAAAGCCCGATAAGGGCAGAAAAAACGAACAAAAACAATTTGTTACCTTGTAGCATATTAAACTCCGCGATGGCGTCAGGTTGGCGTAACGAGATCTTGATGTGAATGATAACAATTCTCATTAGCAAGTAAAGTTTTTTTCTCGGTTTGTGCAGAGCAACATAAATAACTGGAACTCTGTCTGCAATTGGAGTATTTTTTGTCGCAGTTGTCTACAGATGCCGACACGTATATTTTGCCGGGGGGAACATCTTGAAATTACCCATCAGTTTATTGCTGTCCCTGTTGCTGCTCGCGCTAACCGCGCAGGCGGAGAACGCCGTCGATCCCTCAGAGGTGTATTCAGTCGCGCGTAGCGCCTATGAACAGGCTGAATTTGATCGTGCGGTAAGGAATATGGAACTGGCGGTCAGCCAGGCACCGGGCAATCCGGAGTTTCAGTTATGGCTGGGTCGATCCTACGGGCGACTCGCAGAGCAATCACCCTGGTATAAGGCGTTGGGGCTGGCAAAAAAGACGCGTCAGGCCTTTGAAAAGGCGGTAGAACTGCAGCCCAATTATCTGGATGCCCTGGAGGATCTGATTTCCTATTACCGCGCGGCCCCCGGTATTGTTGGTGGCAGTGAGGAAAAGGCCGAAATGCTGCAAAAACGTGTGGACGAACTGCTCGCCAGCAACGGCCGTTGAATCGACTAACCCCGTTTTTTACAGGTAGCCATTTGATCTGAACCAGTCGATCGCTTCTGCGATCGCCTTCTCTGCGCTACGACTCTGGTAACCCAGCTCACGTCTGGCCTTCTCGCTACTAAAGAACATCTTCTTTTTTGACATGCGCACGCCGGCCACGGTAGCACGGGGTTCTGATCCGTTAGTCAGGCTGGCCCACCACTCGGAGAGATAGGCAATCGGCATTACCGCCGACTGTGGTAACTCGATGCGTGGAGGCTTATGTCCCGACAGGCGTGCTACACAGTGCAGGATTTCACGCAGACTCATGTCGGTTCCACCCAGAATATAACGTTGTCCAATCTCGCCCTGATTGAAGGCCAGCAGATGTCCGTTGGCCACATCTTCCACATGCGCAATATTCAGTCCGGTGTCGACAAAGGCTGGCATGCGCCCGGTGGCGGCATCGACAATGATGCGTCCGGTGGGTGTAGGTTTGATGTCGCGAGGTCCAATCGGGGTCGATGGGTTAACAATCACTGCTGGCAGGCCTTCCTCGTTGACCAGTTTGCTTACCTCACGTTCGGCGAGAAACTTCGAGCGTTTGTAATCGCCGATCATGTCATCCAGGCTAACCGGCGTTTCTTCATTCGAGGGTGTCGCATCGGGGTTTATCCCCAGTACCGCGACACTGCTGGTATAGACGATACGATCAATGCCGGTCGCCAGCGCCGCGCGCATAATGTTCCGTGTTCCCTCTACATTGCTCTCATATAAATCCTCTGGTCGACG
>JBFIID010000059.1:0-10449 GCA_041601415.1 Gammaproteobacteria bacterium | reverse complement strand
GGCGATATGCCGAGGCGAAAAGATCTGCTGATTGAATACCTGCATCTCATACAGGACAAATATAACCATATCTCACTGGCGAATATTGTCGCCCTGGCAGACGAACTGAAACTCTCACAGACGGAAGTCTACGAAGTAGCCACCTTCTATCATCACTTCGACGTGGTAAAACCCAAGGATACCGTGCCACCTGCATTAACGGTTCGCGTCTGTGAGTCAATGAGTTGTGAGATGAACAATGCTCATGGATTAATTGATGATCTGAAAAAAACACTCGGCGATGGAATAAGAGTACAGGCGGTTCCCTGCGTGGGCCGCTGTCACGATGCACCTGTCGCCGTGGTTGGCACCAACCCCATCGCAAATGCCTCAACGGACAATGTTCAGCAGGCGGTCAACAACAATCTCACCGAACATCAACCCGATACCTATACAGACTATGCCCAATACCAGCAGGCAGGTGGCTATGCACTGCTAAAAGAATGTGTCTCGGGCCAGCGTAAGGTTGAAGATATTATCGCCTGCATGAAAAATTCAGGCCTGAGAGGACTGGGCGGAGCGGGTTTCCCCACTGGCATGAAATGGGAAATTCTGCGCAAGCAACAGAAACCTCGCATGGTCGCTATCAACATTGATGAAGGTGAGCCGGGCACCTTTAAAGACCGCTATTACCTGGAGCGGGATCCGCACCGGTTTATCGAGGGTACCCTGATCGCCAGTTGGGCCATTGAAGCAAAAGAGGTCTACATCTATCTTCGAGATGAATATGCCGGTTGCCGTAAGACACTGCAAAAAGAGCTGGATGCACTGGAAGCCAACCCTCCCTGCGAACTACCTGCAATTTATCTTCGACGTGGTGCCGGCGCGTACATCTGCGGTGAAGAATCCGCCATGATTGAATCCATCGAAGGCAAGCGAGGCATGCCACGGCTACGCCCGCCCTATGTCGCTGAAGTTGGACTGTTCGGCCACCCCACACTGGAACAGAACATGGAATCCATGCACTGGATCAGAGAGATAATTGAGAATGGAGCGGACTGGTTTGCATCCCACGGTCGTCATGATCGTAAGGGGCTTCGTTCCTTCTCGGTAAGCGGTAGGGTTAAGAACCCGGGCGTCCATCTTGCACCTGCAGGCATCACCATGCGCGAATTGATCGATGAATACTGCGGAGGCATGCTAGATGGTCACGAGTTTTACGGTTACTTCCCCGGCGGCGCCTCCGGCGGAATCTTACCTGCGTCCCTGGGTGATATACCGCTAGATTTCGATACCTTGCAACCGTATGGTTGCTTCATCGGATCTGCCGCTATTGTAGTTCTCTCAACTCAGGACAGTGTAAAAAAACTGGCCCTGAACGCAATGAAGTTTTTCGAGGATGAATCCTGTGGGCAGTGCACCCCCTGCCGCGTGGGAACCTCGAAGGCAGTTAAGCTGATGGAAAAGCAAACCTGGGATGTTGACCTGTTGGAAGAACTGTCAGCAACAATGGTTGATGCCTCTATTTGCGGTCTCGGACAGGCCGCCCCCAACCCATTAAGATGTGCCATCAAGTATTTCCCGCAGGAGTTTGAGTAATGGCTGCTAATCCCGAACATATGACCGTTAAATTCAAACTGAATGGCAAGGAAATTGAAGCCATGGAAGGAGAAACCATTCTCCAGGCGGCGAAGCGCGATGGAACCGAGATTCCGCACTTGTGCTACAAGGAAGGTTATCGCCCCGATGGTAACTGCCGGGCATGTATGGTGGAGATCGAAGGCGAACGCGTGCTGGCAGCATCCTGTTGCCGAACACCAACCGCGGGGATGGAGGTCAACAGTGTCAGCGACCGTGCACTTAAGTCCCAGAAAATGGTACTCGAATTACTCAAATCAGATATGCCCTATCAGGCCGAATCTCCCTACAGGGCCGATTCAGAGTTAGACATCTGGGCCAGAAAACTGGACGTAGGCAAGCCCCGTTTTGAATCCCGTGTTCAGCCCGATCCGGATGTCAGTAACCCACCTATTGCGGTAAACCTGGACGCCTGTATTCAATGCACGCGTTGTGTACGTGCCTGTCGTGAAGAACAGGTCAATGATGTTATCGGTTTTGCGTTCCGGGGTGCTAAATCAGAAATCGTCTTCGATATTGGCGATCCCATGGGCATTAGCACCTGTGTCAGCTGCGGCGAATGTGTACAGGCCTGCCCTACTGGCGCTCTGATGCCAGCAAAGGATGCAGGTAAGGCGAAGATTGATAAAAAGGTAAATACCACCTGCCCTTACTGTGGTGTTGGCTGTCTGCTAACGATTAATGTACAGGGCAACACCATCAAATACGTCGATGGACGTGACGGTCCGGCGAACAAGAGCCGCCTGTGCGTAAAAGGCCGTTACGGTCTGGACTATGTACACCACACCTCCCGACTGACGACACCGCGAATTCGCCGGGAGGGTGTGCCAAAGACCACCGATTTAGTAGACCCGAAAGACATCGACAAATATTTCCGCAAGGCCAGTTGGTCAGCTGCGCTGGACTACGCCGCGAATGGGCTCAACAAAATACGTGACGAAAAAGGCCCCAACGCCCTCGCAGGCTTTGGTTCAGCCAAAGGCAGCAATGAAGAAGCCTATCTGTTCCAGAAGCTGGTGCGCACTGGTTTCAGAACCAATAACGTTGATCACTGTACACGGCTGTGCCACGCCTCATCAGTCGTCGCCATGCTGGAAACAGTTGGATCGGGAGCAGTATCCAATCAGGTATCCGATGTCAACGAAGCAGAGGTCATTGTGATCATCGGTTCTAAACCTTCAGTGAATCACCCTGTCGCAGCCACATTCATGAAGAATGCCGTGAAAGCCGGCAAAAAGCTCATCGTCATAGACCCATACCGGGGAAAAATGTCGAGGCTCGCCACCCATTTTCTGCAACTGAATGCCGACACCGATGTGCCCTTACTCAATGCCATCATGCATGCCATCATTGAGGAAAACCTGCAGAACGATGCCTACATAGAAAAACACACCGAGGGCTTCGAGGCATTCAAGGAAAACCTGAAAAATTTCAGTCCCGAAACGGTGTCGCCAATCTGCGGAATTCCAGCAGAGACCATCAAGGAGGTCGCGCGTCTTTATGCCACCTCTAGTGGCTCCATGATCTTCTGGGGTATGGGTATTTCCCAGCACATTCACGGAACGGACAATGCGCGATGCCTGATCTCAATGGCCCTGATGACCGGTCAGATTGGACGTGCCGGTACCGGCATTCATCCCTTACGCGGTCAGAACAATGTTCAGGGGGCTTCAGATGTCGGTTTAATACCCATGGTCTATCCGGATTATCAACGCGTCGATGACCCCGAAATACAGGCCAGTTTTGAGAAACTCTGGGATACATCACTTGATCCTGAACCGGGCCTCACGGTTGTTGAAATCATGAATGCCATACACGAAGGAAAGCTGAACGGGATGTACATCCAGGGTGAAAACCCGGCCATGTCCGATCCGGATCTGAACCATGCACGAAAGGCGCTGGCTATGCTGGACCATCTTGTTGTGCAGGATATTTTTCTGACTGAAACGGCCGGGTTTGCCGATGTAATTCTGCCCGCCTCTGCGTTCCCTGAAAAGACAGGCACCTTCACCAACACTGATCGTCGAGTCCAAATGGGGCGTCAGGCCATCGAACCACCGGTAGATGCCCGACAGGATCTCTGGATAATTCAGGAGATTGCCAAACGTATGGGACTGGACTGGGATTATCAGGGACCGGAATCAGTGTTCAACGAAATGCGCAAGGCCATGCCGAGTATCGCGGGTATGACATGGGATAGATTAGAGCAGGAAGACTCACTCACCTACCCGCTCGAAAAGGAAGGTGACCCGGGAGAACCTACGATACATGTAAATGGTTTCCCAACTAAAAATGGTAAAGGGAAGTTTGTCCCGGCTCAATTCATAAAGGCAGCAGAACTACCCGATACAGAATACCCCTACGTATTTACTACCGGTCGTCAACTGGAACACTGGCATACCGGAAGTATGACCCGCCATGCAAGCATGCTTGATGAACTGGAGCCTGTGCCTGTCATCAGCATTAACCCGGTTGATATGGAGAAAATAGGCTGCCTTGCCGGAGATAACCTTACCGTTGAATCACGACGTGGGAAAATCACAGCCAAAGCCCGCCTTGATCCATTCGTACACGCTGGCAGTCTCTTTATGGCCTTTTGTTACAACGAAGCAGCCGCCAACCTGATAACCAATGCGGCACTCGATCCTTACGGCAAAATACCCGAGTTCAAGTATTGCGCAGTAAAGATATCATCAACACCTGCAAATCAGGACGATACTACTGCCGGTTGATTAGTTTAATTGCAGACATAAAAAAAGCCGCTATTGCGGCTTTTTTTATGTCTGAGTAAAAAGTTACTGTCCGACACCCGTAAAGGTCAAAGACTCAACCAATAAAGGCTCAGCTGAGTTTTCATCATCTGCCGGAACGACGGTCTTTATCTGATACAAGGTTCCGGGTATTTCATCCGAGAAAATAAACGAATAAGTCTTATTAGCAAACATCTCAAACATCGGGCGCTTAGGATCCTTCAAATAAGGCTGCGTGAATACCTCCTGCCCCTGTACCTGCTTGCCATTAAACTCAAAGGTAACGGGCCTGACTTCCGAGGCGTCAGCAAAAGCGAACTTGAGACGTCTATGAAAATACCTCCAGTGCCCTTCTGTTAAACGGTCCATCTCGTACACATCGCCCTGCAGGTAGGTTGCAAGTACTGGATTACCATTGGTGTTTTCATTTTCAGGTACAAACTGATTACGCTCACCGGTAAAAAAACTCAATGTGGCGTGCTTCAATCCTGTGTCATGAACTTTGAGAATATTGAGTTCAATCGTGTCAGTAAAACCGTCCTCATAACTACCGTTTTTCTGGAACTCATACTTCAATTTAACTGGTTGATTGATATTGAAAAGCTGATCAGACATGAATAATAATTGTTCTGCCTGTGAAAATTGTATTTCTTCGTTTTTTTGTTCTTCTGCACTTCCTGGCAGAGTGATAAATAGCAAAGATAAGGCCGTTGCCATGCTAAATAATTTAATCGGCTTCATATATTGGACTCTGTCTGTATTAATTAGTTAATTTCAAGGAGGGGTACGCCGTATTCCGTAAGAATGGCATTTATCTCATCCCTATTCTCATCAATCAATTTGTTTATCTGGTCTTTCCATTCTTTTTCGCCGAAGCGAACCGCCATGGAAATATCATATTGAAACCTTAGTCCCGGTTCTGAACGAAGAGGAATAACAACCAGTTCGTGACTCTTAATCTTCTTCGCAAAATAACCTGCAATGGGCCCCCAGATGAAAGTGACGTTGATCACATCGTCAACCAGATCATTCTCTAGAATCATGCCCGGATAATTGCGGGCATCCCCCATCATTATCTGATAAGGCTTCATGTAGTCCATCAGGTCATGCCGAAAAAGGAGCTCTGCAGCAGGACTCTTATCAAATAAGCCTATACGCAGGTTTTTCTTTTTGTCTTCTGAAAGGTTGTAGAGATCTTCCTGGGATTTAACCTCGTCCAGGCCTCTTCCCTTCACATAGACCATCGCCCATGCAGAGCGATAATAGGGTTGAGTAGTCGCAGCTAGCTCGAAGTTTGAAACAACCCCCATAACTAAATCACATTTATAACTCTCGTCCGGGGTGTCATTGTTTCTAAGCGTTTTACGGATAAACCCTATTCGTTGTGGAAACCAGGTAAATTCCAGAGGTAGGCCCAGCTTTTTTGCAAACAATTCAGCTATCTTATTTTCATACCCCTCCTTTTCCTTACTGGAGGTAGGAAGGCTATAAGGGTCAGCACAGACTTTTAGCGCTTCACGTGCAGAGACGCTGTTTCCAAATGAAAGCAGAAGAATCGACAGAAAAATCGCTGTCTTTATACTGCCACGGTTCAAGAATCGAGAAAGAGGTTCAGTCATCATTATTATTATCTTCGACCAGGTAATAGGAGGGATCAATGAAACTATGACTTACTCAACGAGTAGAAGTTCCTATTGAGAAGAGCTGCCAGTTTCTTATGGATTAGACTAACTCGATCCTGTGATGAGGCACATCACAGGATCGAGTAGCGCAACCTTATTTACTCGCTACAGCTTTTTTCAATTTACGGATGGTTCGTCCAACCATTCCTTTATTCTGCTCATGATTGACGATTGCATCCATGTTGGCTGGATTAGGATTACCCACTACGATGGCGCCTATCATGCCCAGAGAAGAATGAGGACTACATTTATAGATATAGGCACCTTCCTCAGTAAATGTGCGCACATAGGTCTCACCCATCTTACTCTGCCACCCGTCTGCCCCCTCTGGCATCATGTCTTCAATGTTCGTCGTGTCGTGACCCGCCATATTCACCCATTTAACGGTGTCTCCAGGCTGAATAAAAAGAACCATCGGTACCCACTTGGTAACCTGAGCCTTGACGACATGCTCTTCTGCAAAAACTGTACTTGAAAAAATCGATATAAGTGCGGCCAGACCGACCAGGTGTGATTTTACTACGCGCATTTGTTAATTCTCCTTCAATATTTTTAGAATAAAGGCATCAGCCAGGTCTCTGCCTCTCAGTGGCCAGGGGGCCTCAATAAAACTGGAATTTTATTTATTTTTTTTGATACATCAACACTGATAAAGTTCATATAGTCTGCTCGTCAGAACCCCAATAATTTACCAACGACCAGATAATAGTACTCCGGCAAGAGGCAAATTATATAGCTAATTGGACGGTGCATCCAGATTATCACTCACTGCTTTTAACTATATTTACCTACAATAAAAACAAAAAAAACCCGGTATTCAGAGAATACCGGGTTCATTAATTACTGCTTTATAATTTTTATGACATCTTTAGCTTATGGCAGACTGAATACGCTCAGTGTACCACCCAGACGGGTGAAGCTGTTCAGGCCTTTGTAAGCACCCACGGCACCCAGACCGTCGGTATCGTTGATAAGGCCAGCGGCCATACCGATACCAGCCCAGCCACCGACACCGGAGAGAACGCCAACATACTGTTTGCCTTTATGGCCCCAGGTATTGGTGTTACCGATGATGCCGGAAGGTGTCTTGAACTTCCAAAGCAGTTTACCGCTCTTGGCGTCGATAGCCTTCAGGTAGCCACCGAGGGTACCGTAGAAGACCACATCACCAGCAGTAGCCAGTGCACCAGACCAGACGGAGAAACGTTCTGGAATAGACCAGATGATCTTGCCTTTGTCTGCATCCCAAGCGATAAAGTTACCCAGGTTGCTTGTGCCGTCGCCCGTCACACGTCCCGCTGGGAACATGTTCAGAACAGCGTTCACATAAGGCTGACCAGCGACGTATTCGCCACCAGATACTGGCTCATAGTCCATGCAGACGTGGTTGGTTGGAACGTAGAACATACCGGTACGTGGAGAGTACGCGGCAGGCTGTTGGTCCTTGGTACCCAGTGCAGCAGGACAAATGTTGGTGGTGTTTACATCTTCACCGCCCTGATGGGTGGAGTACTTGGAAACGACCTGTGGACGACCAGTCTTCATGTCAACGTGGGTTGCCCAGTTAACGGCAGGATCAAACTTTTCAGCAACCAGCAATGCGCCGCTGACACGATCCATGGTGTACGCAAAACCGTTACGGTCAAAGTGCACCAGAGCCTTGGTCATTTTACCCTTGACCTTCATGTCGACCAGGATCATTTCGTTAATACCGTCATAATCCCATTCGTCATGTGGAGTCATCTGATAAACCCACTTGGCCATACCCGTATCCACGTCACGCGCGAACATGGTCATTGACCATTTGTTGTCGCCAGGACGAACTACTGGGTTCCAGGTAGATGGGTTACCAGAACCATAGAACATCAGGTTCTGTTCTTTGTCCCAGGGCCACCAGCCCCAGGTAGAACCGCCACCGATTTTCCACTGGTCGCCCTTCCAGGTTTTCAGTGAAGAATCTTTACCTACAGGCTTACCGAGTTCCATAGTCTTGTTCGGATCGAACAGGATGTCTGAATCAGGGCCCATTGAGTAGGCTTTCCATACCAGGTGACCATCATTGATGTCATAGGCAGCCATCCAGCAACGTACGCCGAATTCAGCACCGGAAATACCAGTGAAGACCTTATCTTTGATGACGTGTGGTGCGTTAGTATTGGTTTCACCCTTTTTAGGGTCACCATTTACAACACTCCATACTTTCTTACCTGACTTGGCATCAATTGCTACAAGAACAGTATCAGCCTGCTGCAGGAAGATTTTGCCGTCACCATAAGCAAGACCACGGTTCACAGTGTCACAGCACATAACTGGGACAGTGACATCGTAGTCCTGTACAGGGGCATATTCCCATAGGATTTCAAGCGTATTCAGATCAATAGCGAACGTATTGTTCGGGAATGCAGCATGTATATATAGTGTGTCTCCGATTACCAGAGGCCCACCTTCATGACCACGCAGGACACCTGTTGAGAATGTCCATGCAGCCTGAAGCTTGCTAGCATTTTTGTTATTGATTTGTTTGAGTTCTGAATAACGCCAGTTAGCGTAACCACCACTGGGGGTTGCCCAGTTATTAGGGTCAGCAATAAGCTTCTCAACACTTGCATTGGCCATTGCAGTGATGGGAAGTGCTAGTGATGCTGCGACCACCAGCCATCGTGAGAACGATGATTTTTTCATGACCTCCTCCTTACTTTCTGTTAACAGTTTAGTTTTATGATCTCTATTATTTCTTATACCCTCGCCATTCCAGAGATCAAAGATCGACGATGAGTTCTTAAGATAACTTGCTTTTCCTGTCACACAGCACACAGCGCACCGGACACAGAGTGTCAGATGTTATTAAGTTTTACTGTTGTGTTGTTGAGTAGCAGGAGGTTACCTGCACAGGTTTGGACGTCAGCATGCTTCAAAAAGCGTGTCGAATTATTACGAAGCACTGATACTAGCAAGTTTCTTTTCATTCAGTTTTTATTTTTCCACTTGGCTATCAAAGTGTATGCCGACCTTTATGATTATCCTGCTTCCGTAACCAGGTTTTTAAAGTTGGTCTATTTCATACACTGTTGGCAGATTATAGCCAATTTCCCAGTGTCGGCAAGGTTTATATCACTTTTTTAACGTCTTTTTACTGGCTGAGATGAAAAATCAGTATGGAGAATACTTCTAATATTATGTCTGAAGCACGACAGCGCTTATGTTGTCAGAGATTAGTCCTTTTCATATAGCCCACATGTGGCTGATATTAACCACATGTGGGACAACTCTATCGACACGTAAGTCACGATTGTGCAAATTGATCGGCGGGAATTATTTTTCTACTTGGCTTTGTTATGCCTGGCGCCAATAAAGCAGCGTTTTTCGGCATCTTTTTTAACTACTTCTAAATCATCAGCGAGTTTTTCGCCACGCTCGTTATCTCGAAACAGACCGCCTCTTTCTCCTGGCATTCTCTTGTAAGATGCGTAGGTAGAAGACTCTACATAGCTATCAAACGAAATCTTCTGAGCAATCGCGTCGATCTCACAGGAGCAGGCATAAAGGTTGTCTACTGTCTGCCCGCCGTGTTTCTTCATGCAGGTCAGGACATAATCAACCCGTTCCAGAGTTGGAAAGTCATTGGCCTGCACCGCAACCGGCAGCAAAAATAAAAGGATGAAATAACGACAAATTTTCATGGTAAATCTCTCCACTCTTGTTAAATAAACTAACCCCAAGCCTGAATACTAGCAAAATTCGATCCAGCTAACAGATAAGCCAGTACCTGCAGTTTCAGATTATTCTTCTGGTTCTGATATCAATTGCCCGGGAAACCCGAGAACGGGGTTTCCTAACAACTATTGATCACAGTCGTACTAACAACGACAAGAATTAGCCCTATTGTTATTGTAGGAACAACACCTGTGCCGCTAGAATGCCCGCTACCGTTCATTCAGTCCGACAAAGATTAAAAGGAAATTAGTAATGCTAGTAGTGAATATGAAAAAACTATTAATAAAGGGAAGTTATAAGTTAATTTTCATACTGGGAATAGTTTTGTTTATTAATGGCTGTGGTGATTCCGGTAATAGTGCTGAAGAACATCTCAACAAGGCTAGAACAAGCATTGATAGCAATGATTTCAATGGTGGGATCATTGAATTGAAGAATGCCCTGCAAAAGGATCCCGATCTGGCTGAAGCGCGATGGTTACTGGGTAAGTCTTATCTCGCCATGGGCAATGGCCCTGCCGCTGTGAAGGAAATTGAACGCGCTGCAGCTCTCGGGTATTCAACTGCGGACTCCCAGATTGCCCTTTATCGGGCCTTGCTCATGAAAGGTGATTTCCAGGAAGTACTGGATTTGACAGACGCGATGGCATCATCTCGACCATCCGCCGATCTATTGGCGATTCGGGC
>JBFIID010000058.1:0-10513 GCA_041601415.1 Gammaproteobacteria bacterium | reverse complement strand
GCGAGCATGAGGAAACCCGCTGCCGCAAAAATGAAGGCATAGGCCATGCTCGCCAGTTTGATACAGCGAAAGGTCTGCCAGCCCAGTTTCAGGCACTGCTGTATATCGGAGATGGAAAAACGTTGAGAGGTCATAAAACACTCTTGGATAAGATATGGGATTGAGAATTTGACCGTAGCTCAAGGGCAGCACCCATGTAAATGACAGGCATCATTCACAAATACCGGTTTCTGTGCATAGCCGAGACTTACACATTATTGCTTGATGCCCTTCGGCTATTAGTGAAAGAAAAGAACGGGCTTAACGGGAAGTACGAACAAGCTTGATACTGTGTTTCGGGGGCAGGTGAATACCCGCCCCCGAATCAGCTTAACTACTGTGCTCTAGAATTCACCGCGAATGGTGATGTTGAGGCTGGATTCATCGAAATCAGCCTTGCCGAGACGGCGCGTCATCTCGAAATTACCGGTCAGGCCCGCAGCACCGAACCAGCGCACGCCGACGCCCATTACCAGGCTGTCATCGTCATTCTTGGGCTGAGTTGCACCGATCAAGGCAACCTGGGTCTGGCTGAAGTCGTTTTCATAGGAAACCCGACCAAAAGGTTCCCACTCGCCAAAGCTATAGGCCGCATCGGCACCCACGTTCCACTGGTTCAGCTTGGTTGAGGCGGCGGCGACGGCGGTGGTGTCACTTTCCGTGAAGGCATCCTGATCGGAACGGGCAAACAGTAGACCTGTTCGTGCCCCGAATACCCAGTTATCTACGAACCAGACGCCATTCAGGTTCATCGCACCGAAATAGCGATCGGTCTCCGGACTACTGGTGACCCTGGTCGCAACACCGGTGGTGCGGAACTGATCGGTATCGACTCGCGAATAACCGACCGTGGCATCGATACTAAAGGTGTCGCTTAGCAGAACGCCGAAATAACTGGCGATAGTATAGCCATCGGTATCCTGCTTACCGCGGTTAAAGGTGGTATCAATGTCCGAGTTTTCGTAACCAAAGGCAATGCCCAGCACGCTGTTCTCCCAGGGACTGAAGTCCACCCCACCCAGCACGCTATGGCGTGCACCATCGAAGGCCAGTGGCGCAAACTCATAGTCAAAATCTGTATAACTGTAGCTTACCCAGGCACCGTAAAGCGGTTGACCGTCGCCGGCATTCAGACCGCCAGAGACGCCATAGGTCATGCCGTAACCATTATTCCTCTGGAAACCATTGCCATTGCCGCGCATCACCGCGTTGCTTCGATTCGAGAAGGTATTCACATCCTGTCGCAGACCGGCGATCAGCACGATTGGATCAGTTGCCTGGTTACTCGGGGTTTCTTCCGGATTAATTGCCCCCTGAGCGATAAAGTTTAGTGTCGCGGTACTGGTAAGACCATATGAGATAGATGCACAGGTAATACCACCAACCGATGCGCTGCCAAAACTACCAGGCTGTACGGTGATGGAGGTGCCATTATCGGTGATAACGAGGTTGAAGGTCGCCGGACTATAGGTCCCATCCAGCCCTGTATTACCCGTATTGACCAGGGCTGCACCCGAGGTATTGATGAAAGTAGTGCCAACGCTGCCCGAGCCACTGTAAGCAAAATCGCCAGCGGCATCTGCCACCACCAACGTCGCACTGCCAGCGGAGATCGACGCTACCATAGTTGCACTGAAATTAACCGGGCCAGCCGTAGGCGAGCTACATTGAAGGTCCATCGCTACTGTGCCGCTGTAGACCCCGTCCTGCAGCGCATACACTGTATTTGATAATAAACTGAGTGTTGAAATAAATAAGGCTATGGAAAGGCGCTTGATCCCTCGATGCAGCATATGAATATCCTCTAGTCCAGTCAGAAAATTTCCTCAGGCATTCTACGCCTGGCGATTCACCATTTCTATAGTTTACAGTGCTCCATCCGGCTAACTTTTGGCATTCCTGGCCAGGATAAAACGTGACATATGCTCGACTAACAGTGAAGATACGGCGACTTTAGGCTGGCATTGCTGGCAGCTTGCTGCCGTTGAACCGTTTTTTTCTGCCTGGAACTGTATTCAATGCCTGGTTTTGACGAACAATCATGCACTAAACGACTGGAGAGTTAGATGACCGTAATACGCTGGCTACTTGGCCGCCTGATCCTGCTGATCGATGCCCTCACCTCCCCCCGTGGCATCAAGCGCGCAGACGAGACGCAATCCCTTCTGGATGATCAGACCCGGCATTTCAGCCTCTACCAACTCAAGGCCTGTCCTTTCTGCGTCAAGGTACGTCGTTTCATAAAGAAACATTCATTGAAGATTGAAACCCGGGAGATAAAACAGAACCCTCAATTCCGTGCAGATCTGCTGGAACAGGGAGGCAAGGAAAAGGTGCCCTGCCTGAGGATAGAAAACAGCGATGGATCGACAACCTGGCTGTATGAATCAAATGACATTATTCGCTATCTTGAGGAACAGATCCTGACATTGACTATTTCAGATGATGATACGCCCTGTGAGGCCCGATCCTGATATGACCGTGTCAGTTTTTCTGAGCTGGCCTTTCGGACAATCGAGCATCATTCATGGGTGAAGTTACCGAACATTGCCTCGAAGTCGGAATCATTGATGTCGACCTCTTCGACTGACAGGGTGAGGTTGCGATCTACGGAGGCCCGAACCAGGTCATAGACCTTGGAGACCACGGGTAGGGGTGCCGTGGCAAAACGGAAGTCCGCTACAGCCAAACCCGTCAGACCATTCTCTGTCTGGAGTCGAACCGGCAGCACCACGGGCAACAGGTTTGAATCAAGCAAAAGCTGAAAACCACGATAGACACTGCCATAGAAACTCAGGAGGTTCTCACCGGTATTGCCTGAAATGCCACCCAGAACGCGATGTCTGGTTGAACTCAGGTCGACGGGGATCTTGCAGCGATCTGCCCCCAGAAAGGTAAGGCTCTCCCACTCATTTCCGGAAACATCCGCGATGGCACCGATGATGCCCAGATCAAAACAGGTCGCTACATTGGTCAGAGGTAGCCCCTGCAACAGCCCTCTATCCTTAAAGGCCAGCCGGCCTTTGTCCATCACAAGATTACCCAGCAGGATCTTTCCATCCTTCTCGCGCATCAGGGGTAATTCACCAAAACCACGATCAAACAACGCCTCATAGAGGGATTTATGTGGCTTATCGTCGGTCATGGTTTCGATTCTCCTGTCATCGACAGCTGCAATTGCGAGCTTTCTGCATAGGTGGGACAGAGAGCCTGTAAACAACACGGCCCACAGTCCGGCTTTTTAGTGCAGGCCAGTTTGCCATGTCTCACAATCAGGGCATGATACTCGTTGAATACTTCGAGATCCGGCCCCAATACGGATTCGAAGGAATGGCGTAAATCTTCATAGTCTTCGTCGCCCTTAATGAGACCAAGCCTCGAGAAGGTTCTTCGCGTATAGGCATCGATGACGAACACCGGGCGCATAAACGCATAGAGCAACATATCATCGGCGGTCTCAGGACCAATGCCCTTTATTGCAAGTAATGAATGTCGCAGGCAACCGGTGGTCATCGACTGCAGACCTTGAAATTGACCCTGTTCCACATACCAGACACAGAAGTTCTTCAGTCGTTCGGCCTTCAGGTTGAAATACCCGGAGGGGCGGATTAGTTCTGCCAGTTGCGGGTTTGGCATAGCGACGATTGCGTTGGCATCCAGGCAGTTCGCCGTCTTTAGATTGTTAATCGCCTTTTCGACATTGGTCCAGGCGGTATTCTGTGTCAGAACCGCACCGACCATTACCTCGAAGGGGGAATCTGCCGGCCACCAGTCCTGTCGTCCATGGCTCTCAAACAACTGTTTGTAGATACCACGAACGATGTGCGGTCTCATTTTCCAGTGCCGCGACGACTGGTTTTCTTTTTATAGACGCGTCGCTTGTCGCCCGGTCGGTCTTTGCTCTGTCTGGTCTCGTTTCTGTCGGGCATCGCCGCACGCGGAGCACCACGTTTTGCTGCACTCTGCTTTTTCGGGTCTTCCATTCCGGCCCAGCGACGCAGTTCATCGATTTCTTTTTCTTCCAGATACCAGGTTTTGCCGGGTCTGACACTGCGTGGTAGAAATACCGGCCCGTAACGCACCCGCATTAGACGACTCACCATCACATCCTGTGATTCCCAGAGTCGGCGAACTTCACGGTTACGCCCCTCGGTCAGGACCACGTGATACCAGTGATTAGAGCCCTCACCGCCCGAATCGACAATATCGGTGAAGCGTGCAGGTCCATCTTCCAGCTCTACCCCTTCCTGAAGTCGCTTAAGGATATCCTCATCGATCACACCCTTAACACGCACGGCGTATTCCCGGTCGATATTACCGGAGGGGTGCATCAGTTTATTCGCCAGTTCGCCATCGGTGGTAAATAACAGCAGACCGCTGGTGTTCAGATCAAGACGCCCGATGTTAATCCAGCGTCCATTGTTGAGTCTCGGCAGGTAGTTAAAGACGTTGTCCCGACCTTTCTCGTCATTGCGCGAACAAACCAGCCCCACCGGTTTGTAATAACCCAGCACCCGCGTGGTGGCCATAAAGGTTTTCTGTGGAGACACCACCTTGCCATCAACGCGGATCACATCGCCCTCAACCGCCGTGGCACCCAGGGTAATCACTTCGCCATTGACACTGACGCGCCCCACTTCGATCCAGCGTTCCATTTCTCGACGCGAACCAAGACCGGCACGTGCGAGTATTTTCTGTAGTCGTTCCATATATTCTGCCGGGTTAACCTCTGCAGTTAGTATCAGGCGGTGCCCTGCATATCAGAAGAGGGCCTGTTGTCCTCTTCAGCATCTGGATCTTCGTCTACGACCTGCTCATCATCAGACGCCACAGCCTGATCCATGTTTGCTCGCTCATCCCCAATCGCATGATCGGGAGATGTGCCTTCGTCTGTCTCTTCTTCGTCCTGTTCTGATGCACCATTATCCGCATCCAGCAAGACCGCGTCGGTATCTTCGTCGTCAACCACGTCATCGGCTGTCATTGCCTCTGCTACATCTTCACTCTGCTCAGCCGCTTCTGTTTCAGCACTGTCATCCGCAGCAGGCCCTGCTTGCTCGCCGTCTACCACGCGCAGAGGTGATTCCTGACCCTCGATCTGTCCCGTCTGTGTGGCAAACAGATCCGGAGCAATCTCGTCCAGATCTCGCAATTCGGGTAATTCCGGCATCTCGGATAAACCCTTCATATTGAAGTAATCCAGAAACTGTCGGGTGGTGACATAGACCGATGGTCGCCCCGGCACATCACGATGTCCGGCAACACGTACCCACTCTCTCTCCAGCAGAACCTTGATGATGTTTGTACTAACACTGACACCGCGTATGTCTTCGATCTCGCCACGGGTGACTGGCTGACGGTAGGCAATGATCGCCAGCGTTTCCAGTAAGGCACGGGAATATTTTGGTGGCCGATCTTCCCAGAGTCGATTTATCCACTCGGCATAGGGGGTTGCGACCTGTACCCGATAGCCACTCGCCACTTCCTTGATCTCGATACCGCGATCCTGATAGTCATTCTGCAATAGGGTGACGACATCCTTGACCATTGCCCGATTGGGTACTTCTTCGAAATTGGCATCAAACATAGACTGAATGCGTTCAACCGAGATCGGCTCGTCCACCGCCATCAATGCAGCTTCGATAATATTTTTAAGTTTGTTCTGTTCCATAACTGTCTATCTTTAGTGTGCGATGGCGCGCACGTGTATTTGTCCATTCGACTCGCTCTGAGCCAGTTCTACCAGTTGCGATTTGAGCAACTCGAGAATCGCCAGCAGGGAAACCACAATGCCGGCGCGCCCTTCTTCCAAGGTAAACAGGCGCCAGAACTCGGTGAAGGTTTCAGCATTGATGCGATCAAGGATTATCCCCATTCGTTCCCGCACGGACAGCGCCTCACGCTGGACATGGTGATGGGTATACATCTCGGCTCGTTTCAGCACGTCCATAAAGGCCGTCATTAACATATCCATGCTAACTGTCGGTTGTGGCAGGTTCGCGTCACGATCCGGGAAATCGACAACACAGGTTCGCAGGTCACGTTCCATGCGTGGCAGTTCATCGATGTCTTCGGCGGCCTTCTTATAGCGCTCATATTCCTGCAGTCGACGTACCAGTTCGGCGCGAGGATCTTCTTCTTCCTCGGCCTCGGCGCGACGGGGTAAAAGCATGCGTGATTTGATCTCGGCCAGCATTGCGGCCATCAACAGGTATTCTGCAGCCAGTTCCAGCTGCAATTCGTTCATCAGTTCGATGTACGTCATGTACTGCAGGGTGATGTTCGCAATCGGAATATCGAGGATATTCAGGTTCTGGCGTTTGATCAGGTAAAGCAGTAGATCCAGCGGTCCTTCGAAGGCCTCCAGAAAGACCTCCAGGGCATCCGGTGGAATATACAGATCCTGTGGTACCACGGTATAAGGCGCGCCCTGCACAATGGCAAAGGGCATTTCTTCCTGTACATGCGAAGATTGTTCGTGGTCGGTTTCTACAGTCGTCATCAGGAGTCCGCTAATTCGCGCGCCAGAGCCATTGGCTGGGTCGCCATGTTAACACCCTACGGGCATTGTGTTCAGTCGGAAACAGGAAGACTGTCGCAAACATTAACGATGTACCAGCCCCATCGACTGACGTACTTCTTCCATCGTCTCTCTGGCCACATCACGTGCCTTTTCACAGCCCTCGGCAATGATTGAGCGCACCGCATCCGGATCAGCAGCATAGTCTTCGGCCCGCTCGCGGATCGGCTTCTGCTCCTTGATCACGGCATCTATCACCGGCTGCTTGCAGTCCAGACAGCCAATTCCGGCAGTGACACAACCTTCCTGCACCCAGTTTTTAACCTCATCATTGGAGTAGACCTGATGCAGTTGCCAAACCGGACACTTTGAGGGTTCACCAGGGTCGGTTCTGCGCACCCGTGCCGGGTCAGTGGGCATGGTGCGTAGTTTTTCTTCCACATCACGTGGGTGCTCGCGCAGACGTATTGTGTTGCCGTAGGACTTGGACATTTTCTGCCCATCCAGTCCCGGCATTTTTGATTCCGGGGTCAGCAACGGATGCGGTTCGGGTAAAATCACCTTGCCGCCTCCCTCCAGATAGCCCAGCAGACGTTCACGATCACCGAGCGAGATATTCTGTTGTGCAACCAGCAGAGCCTGTGCCGTTTCCAGGGCCGTCACATCGCCCTGTTCCTGATAGGCCTTGCGCAGATTCTTGAACAATTTGGCGGTCTTCTTGCCTGTTTTTCTGATCGCAGCCTCGGCCTTTTCTTCAAAGTCCGCCTCTCTGCCGTAAATATGGTTAAAACGACGCGCCACTTCACGGGACATTTCGATATGTGCGACCTGATCCTCTCCCACCGGTACATGACCCGCGCGATAAACCAGAATATCGGCCGCCTGTAACAGCGGATAGCCGAGGAAACCATAGGTCGAGAGGTCTTTTTCCTTCAACTTCTCCTGCTGATCCTTATAGGTTGGCACACGTTCCAGCCAGCCCAGCGGTGTGATCATCGATAAGAGGAGGTGTAATTCGGCATGTTCCGGCACCCGTGACTGAATAAACAGGGTGGCCTCACCGGGCGTAATTCCCACGGCCAACCAGTCAATCACCATCTCCCAGACAGAGTCACTGATCTGTTCCGGACTATCGTAATCGGTGGTCAGGGCATGCCAGTCGGCCACAAAGAAGAAGCACTCATACTCATGCTGCAGTTTCAGCCAGTTCTTCAACACCCCGTGATAATGTCCAAGGTGTAACTGTCCCGTAGGTCGCATACCAGACAGCACGCGGCGGTTAGACGATAAACTCAATCATGTTCTCCCAATTGTGATCTTCCTGACCTTATTAATATTCACTCAGGCCAGCATCATGGCCAGTTGCTGAATCGTGCTGACCATTGGCTGTAACAAACGTCCCAGCACTCCAGTCAGCATCAGCACCAGCAGGACAACCAGCCCATAAGGCTCAATCTTGTGATAAATACGTGCGGCATTGGGTGGTAACACGGCCGATAGAACCCGGCTACCATCCAGAGGAGGAATCGGAAACAGATTCAACACCAGTAAAATACTGTTAATCATTATCCCAGCCAGCCCCATGTAGATCAAAGGGGTAAAAACCGCTGGCAGCAATGGATTAACACTCGCGGCAATCTTGATAATCATTGCCCAGAACAACGCCATCACCAGATTTGCCAGTGGCCCCGCAAGCGCCACCAGGGCGACATCGCGGCGCGGGTTACGCAGGTTTTGCCAGTTTACCGGCACCGGTTTGGCCCATCCGAACACCATGCCAGTGCTCATATACAGCAGTCCCGGCACCAGCACCGTACCCACCGGATCGACATGTTTAAGGGGATTCGGGCTCAGGCGTCCCAGTTGGCTGGCCGTACCATCACCCAGTTCCCTGGCGACCCAGCCATGTGCAATCTCATGAAAAGTGACGGCGAACAGCACCGGTGGTGCCCAGATCATGAGGTTATAAAGGAAATCGTTCACTTCAGTCTTCAAACATGGACGTATCGCCACGTCCATGTCTCGCGACCACGGGTTGATCTTCATACAGTTCGACCACGGTCGTCGGTTCCAGACTGCAATGACCGCCATCGATGATCAGATCGACATGCTTGCCCAGCAACTCTTCGATCTCTTCCGGGTCGTTCAGGGCCTGTTCGGAATCCGGCATGATGAGGGTAGAACTCATGATCGGCTCGCCCAGTGCCTCCAGCAACGCCAGTGAAATAGGGTTATCGGGCACCCTCAGTCCTATGGTCTTGCGTTTTGGCGTCTGCAAACGGCGTGGAACTTCATTGGTGGCCTTTAGTATAAAGGTGTATGGACCTGGGGTCAGGGCCTTCAGGGTTCTATAGACCGTATTGTCCACCCGTGCATACAACGCGATTTCGGACAGATCACGGCACACCAGGGTAAAGTTATGCTTGTCGTCCAGCTTGCGGATGCGTCGAATGCGTTCCTGCGCGGCCTTATCACCAATATGGCAACCGAGCGCATATGAGGAGTCGGTTGGATAGGCGATGACGGCACCATCCCGGATCATTTTTACCGCCTGCTGGATCAATCTTGGCTGCGGGTTGTCAGGGTGAATATTGAAATATTGGCTCATGGCGGGACTTAGCTAGTGTTCCTGAAACAACCCGTAATAGATGCACCTGGCGGTTTCGGTTATGATTCGCGACTTAATTTAGTAACGTGTACCCAAATGAAATTTCTGTTCGACCTTTTCCCAGTCATACTGTTTTTCGCGGCCTTCAAGATCCCCGAGGATCCCAAAGAAGGCATTATGCTGGCCACGGCGGTTGCGATTATCGCATCCATTCTGCAAGTTGCAATCTATTGGGCAAAATTCCGTCGTTTTGAAAAAATGCACCTGTTTACCCTGGGCATCATTATCGTACTCGGCGGTGCCACCCTGCTGCTGCAGGATGAGACCTTCATCAAGTGGAAGCCAACTGCGGTGAACTGGTTGTTTGCCGCCATCTTTCTGGGTAGCCAGTTCATCGGCAGGAAGAATCTCGTACAGCGCATGATGGAGGCCAGCATCATCGTTCCTTCTATCGTCTGGACCCGCTTGAATCTTAGCTGGGTAATCTTTTTTACTGTGGTCGGCATCGCAAATCTGTATGTGGCCTTTAATTTTGACCTCGATACCTGGGTCAATTTCAAACTGTTTGGTGTGCTCGGACTGACCCTGATATTTGTCTTCGCGCAGGGCTTTTATCTGGTTCGTTTCGCCGAAGATACACCTGAAACCGAGGAGACCTGAATGTATTACGCCATTATCGGTGAAGATATCGACAACAGCCTGCCGTTACGCAAAGAGGCGCGTCCCGCCCATCTGGAGCGGATCAATCAATTACACGATGAAGGCCGCATTCTGCTGGTTGGCCCGTTTCCCAGCATCGACAGTGCCGACCCGGGCGAGGCCGGTTTTACCGGTAGTCTCATCGTCGCCGAATTCGATTCTCTGGAAGATGCAAAAGTGTGGGCCGACGCAGACCCTTACGTCGCTGCGGGTATTTTCAAAAGTGTGATCGTGAAGCCCTTCAAGAAAGTCCTGCCCTGAGCAATCAACAAGACACTCTGGCATGAGCGCTAAAAAAACACCCTACTGGCAATCCGGTGACGGTCGATCGCGTCTATTACAGGCCGACTGCCTGAAGGTGATGGCCGATATGGAGTCCGACAGCATCGACTGTATCTGGACCGATCCCCCCTACTTCCTGTCCAACGATGGTACGACCTGCATCGCCGGCAAACGCAGCACAGTGAACAAGGGTAAATGGGATAAAAGCCAGGGCATAAAACAGGATCATGCCTTCAATCTCGAATGGCTGGCTGAATGCCAACGCATCCTCAAACCCTCGGGCACGATCTGGGTCAGTGGCACCCTGCATGTCTACCTGTCGGTCGGCATGGCCATGCAGGAGCTGGGCTTTCGCATCCTCAATG
>JBFIID010000057.1:0-10680 GCA_041601415.1 Gammaproteobacteria bacterium | reverse complement strand
GTGGGTAAAAATAATTCGAGTACCAGCAGAGGTTTGGCATCCACTATAAACAGGGAGCGACGTGCCCACAGGGTTTCACGGGTGTGGGTCGTTTCCGCACAGACTTTTCGGTGCAGGGGGTGCCCTGGCGGGATCGCCGCTAACTCGACCCCGGCACGGGTCGACGCCAGTCGGGTGAACAGAAACTCGCCCAGAGGTCTTGTTCCCAAACGCGTCAGTCGCCGCAACTCGCCGCGCAGACTGGTTAACGGGATCATGGTGCGAGCAAAGACCACCGGTCGACCCTCACCGTATAAATAGACCTGTCGTACCAGACCATTCAAACCGGTGCGCATATCCAGGCGACGGCGTTCATCGAGCAATGGATGACCGATTCCCTGTGCCTGCAGATCGACACGAAAACTCTGGCCGTAGCGTTCACGCAGGCGCTGGGTCAGTGAATGTGGATCGAGAATCCAGGCACGCAGGCTGGAAGGGATCTGTTGTCGTCTTACCTGACGCAGGGGCTGCCAGAGGGTGTTCACGCGTGATGCTTTATATAACGGTTGAGCGGCGGTCTATACATGCCCATAGTGTATCGCATTACCCAGCCAGCGATTCACCAGAGGTTCTATTTTTTCCGGGAATTTATCCCGTAATAGTGCTGCGGTTTTTTCCACTTTCGGTAACAGGTGGGCGTCACGAATCAGGTCGGCGATACGCAATTGCATCGCACCGGCCTGGCGGGTGCCGAGTAATTCACCGGGGCCACGTAGTTCCAGATCGCGTTGAGCGATGCGGAAACCGTCTGTGGTTTCACGCATCACCGCCAGCCGTGCACGCGCCAGTTCAGACAGCGGTGAGCGATACATCAATACACAGTCGCTCTTGGTTGCCCCGCGACCGACACGACCACGCAACTGATGCAGTTGAGATAGCCCCAGACGTTCAGCATTTTCAATCACCATGAGGCTCGCATTAGGAACATCGACACCCACTTCAATCACCGTGGTGGCGACCAGAAGATCCAGTTTTCCCTGTTTGAAGGCGCTCATGACGCTTTCTTTTTCGTCACTCTTGAGACGACCGTGGATCAGACCGACACGCACATCATCGAGTAGCGCATCCAGTTCCGTGCTGGTTTCACTGGCGGCCTGACATTGTACCGCCTCCGACTCCTCAATCAGGGTACACACCCAGTAGACCTGTCGACCGTCCGTACAGGCCTGCTGTATTCGATCGATGATCTCATCACGCCGAGTTTCAGGGATTACGATAGTCGATACGGGGGTACGATTCGGTGGCAGTTCATCAATGATCGAGTGATCCAGATCGGCATAGGCCGTCATTGCGAGAGTGCGCGGGATCGGTGTGGCGGTCATGATCAACTGATGCGGATAGACGCCGTTCTGGCAGCCCTTGTTACTCAGTGCCAGACGTTGATGCACCCCGAAACGGTGTTGTTCATCGACGATGACCAGACCCAGTTGATTAAACTCCACATCGTCCTGAAACAGGGCATGGGTTCCAATAATCATCGCCGTACTGTTCGTGGCGATAGCATCAAGAGCCTGGCGACGTTGTGCCTGACCCATTTTACCGGAGAGCCAGATCACGGGGATCTCGATGGCCTGCATCCAGTCGCTGAAATTGCGCAGGTGTTGTTCGGCGAGGATTTCGGTTGGTGCCATTAACGCCACCTGCTGACCACACTCCATGACCTGCAGGGCTGCCAGTGCGGCGACCACGGTTTTACCGGCACCCACGTCACCCTGGAGGAGTCGCAACATGGGGCTGTGTGATTCAATATCATGTCGGATCTCGTTGACTACCCGTCCTTGCGCGGCAGTCAGTTCAAAGCCGAGGACACCCAGTAGTTTCTTTGCCAACCTTCCCTCACAGCGCATTGCAGTGGCCGCGCGTTGCTGTAGCTCGGCGCGTACCTTGCGGAGACTGAGGTGGTTGGCCAGTAATTCTTCAAAGGCCAGTCGTTGTTGTGCCGGGTGCTGCCCCGTTTCCAGTTGCTCGACGTTCACATCGGGCGGCGGACGATGCAGGTACAGCAGGGCCTCGACTAATGCCGGTAGACCCAGTTCATCGCGTAGAGTATCGGGTAATAATTCCGGCAGGTCGGACTCAGCATCGAGTAGATTGACGGCCTGATTGGCCAGCTTGCGAATGCCTATCTGGTGAAGTCCTTCCGTTGTCGGGTAAATGGGCGTGAGGGTTTCTTCCACCGAAAGTGTCTGATGTGCCTGCAGGAAGGTAATCTCGGGATGCACCATTTCCAGCGTAGCGGGGCCGGATCGAACCTCGCCAAAGCAGCGAATCCTGACACCTTCGGTGAGTTTATCCTTCTGTGCATTGGTGAAATGAAAAAAGCGCAGGGTGATGGCTCCCGTGCCATCGCTGATCCGACACAGCAGACTGCGGCGTTTACCGAAGCGGATCTGGCTCAGTTCTACACTGCCCTCGACCACGGTTCTAAGGCCGGGGCGTAAAGCCCCCAGCGCGACAATGCGGGTGCGATCTTCGTAACGATTGGGCAGATGAAACAGCAGATCACGGATACAGACGATCTGTAGTTTTTCCAGCTTCTCTGCGACCCGTGGACCCACCCCCCGGAGTCGTATGACCGGGGCATTCAGGTCAAGCGCAGCAGTGCTTGCCGAAACTGTCATGTAATCGCGATGGGGTTCTCAGTCCAGCACCATTACGGCGTCCATTTCTACCAGAGCACCTTTAGGCAGGGAGGCGACACCGACGGCGGCGCGGGCAGGATAGGGTTCGGCGAAGTATTCGGCCATGATTTCGTTAACCAGTGGAAAATGGCTCAGATCGGTAAGAAAGATATTCAGTTTAATCACATCATTGAGTGAACCACCCGCTGCAACCGCTACCGCCATCAAATTATCAAACACCCGACTGATCTGCGCGTGCATGTCACCTTCCACCATTTCCATGGTGTCCGGCACCAGTGGGATCTGACCCGACAGGTAGACGGTATCGCCGTGTTTCACCGCCTGTGAATAGGTGCCTATGGCTTTAGGTGCCTGATCGGTAGAGATAATGGTACGCGTCATATCTGTTCTCCTGTATTTGTCACATTTCAGGTTTATTTGGTTCGCGTCACTCTGGTGACGTGTTTGATGTTTCGGATACGCCGCAGGATCTCTGCCAGATGATGGCGATCTTCAACAATCACGATGAAATTCATCACTACATAACGATTGTCCTGTTCCTTGACCTCGACGTTACCGATGTTCGCTCCCTGATCCGATATCGTAGAGGCAATCGTAGCCAGTGCGCCCCGGGTGTTGATGACCTCAATACGCACGCCCGCTGAAAACTCGCCTTCGATATCTTTTTCCCATTCCACATCCAGCCAGTTCTCCGGCTGATCCTTATATTCGCCGACATTCTTACAGTCGTGATGGTGGATCACCAGGCCCTTACCCGCTGACACATAGCCCAAAATCTTGTCTCCTGGTATCGGATGACAGCATTTGGGAAACGACACCACCATGCCTTCTGTACCTTTGATGTACAGGGGAATCTTGTCGGTCTTGTGCATGGGTACCACATTCACATTGGCATTCGGCAGGTGGCTGAGGAGATGTTTGGCGACCAGTGAACCGATGCGCTGGCCGAGTCCGATATCCACCAGCAGGTGATCCAGATCGGGTATGTTCATCTCCTCCAGAGCCCTCTCGATAATCTTGCTGTCGATAGTTTCCAGAGATTCGGAATAGGCCTCCAGTTGCCGGTTAAGCATACGCTTACCCAGTGTTTTGGCCTCATCGGACTGCAGGTTTTTGAGGAAATGACGGATGTGCGAACGCGCCTTTCCCGTCACCACATAATTTAGCCAGGCGGGATTTGGTTTGGCGCCGGGTGCGGTGATGATCTCTACTGTTTGGCCGGTCTTAAGGCGCATGCTCAGTGGTGATAACTGTTTATCGACACGCGCTGCAACACAGGAGTCACCAATATCGGTATGAACCGCATAGGCCAGATCGATGACCGTGGCATTCTTGGGTAACACCATGATCGTACCCTTGGGGGTGAACACATAGACCTCGTCAGGGAACAGGTCGACCTTCACATGTTCCAGAAATTCCTCTGGATTACCCGCCTGTTTTTGCATTTCCAGCACCCCGCGAAGCCAGTCGCGTGCCCGTTTGTGGGCGCTGTCACTGCCGGTATATTCGGTCTTATAGAGCCAGTGCGCAGCAATGCCCGCTTCGGCCACGGCATTCATTTCACGGGTGCGGATTTGCACCTCAATCGGAACGCCATAGGGACCAAATAGAATAGTGTGCAGGGACTGATAACCATTAGATTTCGGGATCGCGATATAGTCCTTGAACTTGCCCGGCACGGGTTTATACAGGTTGTGTACCGAGCCAAGAATGCGGTAACACATGTCAACGGACTCGACGATTACCCGGAAGGCATAGACATCGTATACCTCATGAAAGGAAAGTCCTTTATCACGCATCTTCATATAGATGCTGTACAGATGTTTCTCCCGGCCACTCAGTTGTCCGGATAATTTATCCTGACGCAGGCGACGCTTGATCGAGGTCTTCATCTTGTTGACGACTTCCTTGCGATGACCGCGAGCCTTTTTTATCTCCTCGCTGAGAATGCGATAACGCATCGGATAAAGCGAGGCGAAACCCAGATCTTCCAGTTCGAGCCGGATCGAGTTCATGCCCAGGCGCTGGGCGATGGGAACATAGATATCCAGTGTTTCCCTGGCCTTCAGGCGTCGTTTCTCCATCGGCATGGAGCCCATGGTGCGCATGTTGTGCAGGCGATCCGCGAGTTTCACCAGAATCACGCGAATATCATTGGCCATCGCCATGATCATTTTGCGGAAGTTTTGTGCCTGCGCCTCGGCGTAGGTGCCGAAATCCATCTGCGTCAGTTTACTTACGCCATCGACGATATCAGCCACTTCCTGACCAAACTCCTGACTGATCTTGTCTTTGGCAGTGGGCGTATCCTCAATGACGTCATGTAGCAGGGCGGCTATCAGGGTCTGATAATCCATGTGCATTTCAGCCAGGATGTAGGTCACCGTCAGGGGATGATAGATATAAGGTTCGCCGCTGCGCCGCACCTGACCTTCATGTGCGATAGCACCGAACTCGTAGGCACGACGAATCTCATCTACCTGTTGTTGGGGTAGATAGGTGTTGGCCAGATCGCAAAGGTCATCAATTTGAAACAAGTTCACCACCAGAAATATGGGTTATACAGGCTCGCAGTCTGCAAGCTTGTCTAGCGACAGACGTAAAATCGCCCGAACCCTTACAATGTATTGATTTTGTGAGCAAATTGAAAATATTATTTTCGATTGTTTACCAGGAGTAGGCAGGGCTGAGTAATACAGATCTCCCACGTCAGCCAGTGTTGGCTCTATCCTCAGATACAGACTGGGGTTTTACCGGGTGATAAAAAAGGAAACGGTCGGTCAGGCAAAAAAAAACGCGGTATCACTACCGCGTTTTCTCTGTGTTTGATCCTTCTGACCTAGAGCAGAGGGGCATCTGTTTCTACGATGGCATCGTCGTCGGAGGCATTCTCACGAGCCGTAATAGCGGCAACGCTCTCATGTGAGACCAGACCCTCAGCGATTTCGCGCAGGGCGATAACCGTAGGCTTGTCGCCTTCCTCAGCAACCAGTGGTTGCGAACCCATCGCGATCTGCCGCGCACGTTTACTGGCCAGCAACACCAGATCAAAACGGTTATCTACGTGTTCCAGACAATCTTCTACGGTAACTCGCGCCATGTGTGTCCTCTGATATCACAATGAAAGGGCGTGGATACTAACAAATAAATTCTACTTACGCTATTAAATCATCGATCAGGTTTTTTAAGCTGTCCCGCACATGGTTCAACTGGTGGCGACAGGCGCGGAATATGGCCTCAAGATCGGCCAGGGCCTTGTGAAATTCATCGTTCACGACGATGAAATCGTACTCATCGTAATGCGAGATCTCATTTTCCGCATCGCGCATACGACGTGCTATTACGGCCGCATCATCTCCGCCACGTCGCTGTAGACGGGCTTCCAGTTCGGCATGCGATGGTGGCAGTATGAAGATACTGACCGAGCCCTTGATCCGCTCTCGCACGGTACGTGCACCCTGCCAGTCAATTTCCAGAATCACATCCTTACCCGCTGCCAGTTGTTCCTCAACCCAATGACGTGAAGTGCCGTAATAGTTGTCGAATACTTTGGCGTGTTCCAGAAACACGTCATCGGTGATCATCTGCTGAAAGCTCGCGAGATCGGTGAAGTTGTAATCCACCCCGTCTTTCTCTCCGGGACGTTTACCGCGCGTGGTATGCGAGATCGACACCGTAATGTCTTCCTTTTCGCCCACCAGGGTATTGACCAGACTGGTCTTGCCGGCCCCGGAAGGCGCAGAAATGATGAAGAGTCTACCGGTACTCATAGTAATACTGTCCCTGAATTATTCGATGTTCTGGATCTGCTCGCGCATCTGTTCGATCAACACTTTCAGTTCCACCGAGGTGTTAGTGCCTTCGGTATGGGTGGATTTGGAACCGATGGTATTGGCCTCACGATTCATTTCCTGCATCAGGAAGTCCAGACGTCTACCGATGGGTTTTTTGTCTTCGAGCACGCGCTGCATTTCATGGAGATGGGTGTCGAGGCGATCCAGTTCCTCAGCCACGTCGAGTTTTTGTGCGAGTAACAGCATTTCCTGTTCCAGACGGTCTTCCGACAGGCCTTCAGTCAGATCCCTTGCCTTCTCCAGTAAACGATCACGGTAGGCACTGAGAATTTCCGGATAGATGGCGCGCAACTTGTCGACCTGTTCAACCGCACTGCTACAGCGCTGCTGAATGATCTCCTTGAGTTTACTGCCTTCACGCTGGCGAGCATCAATCAGGCCATCGAGGCTGGCATTGAGCAGATCCATAATGGGCTTGTTGATCGCCTCAGGGTCTGTTGCCCGTTCTACAATCACACCAGGCCAGCGCAGGATGTCGAGTGGGTTGACCGGAGACGGGTTTGAGATCAAGGGACTGATTTCCTTACAGGCGTTGGCGACCTGCTTGGCCAGATCCAGGTTTATGGAGAGGGCCTGACCCGGCAGAGTGACAGTTTCAAAGCGCAGGTTGCAGTCAACCTTGCCTCGGTTCAGACGCTTGCCGACCAGTTCGCGAATGCGACTTTCCAGATTGCGCAGGTTTTCCGGCAGGCGCATGGAGACTTCCAGATAGCGGTGATTGACTGAACGGACTTCCCACACTGCACGTCCCCATTCACCTTCACTTTCCTGACGCGCAAACGCCGTCATGCTGGCAATCATATGTTTTCTTCCCATTTCTAAAGTCGGCAATAGTACAGGCTCGAGGTGCAGAGGAAAACTAATTGTCGAAGAGCGCCTTGGTGACGGGTGGCTCGTGTATAATTGCCAGCCATTTTTTCCAAAAAGGTTTTTGCTATGCGCCCCAGTGGTCGAGCCGCAGATGAACTGCGCAAGGTTTCGTTTACCCGTCATTATACCTGTCACGCCGAGGGCTCCGTACTGGTTGAGTTTGGCAATACCAAAGTGTTGTGTACCGCCAGTGTTGAAGAAAAGGTGCCACCTTTTCTGCGTGGTAAGAATGAAGGCTGGGTGACGGCTGAATACGGCATGTTGCCGCGATCCACCGGTTCACGCATGCGTCGTGAGGCGAATGCCGGAAAGCAGGGTGGACGTACTATGGAAATCCAGCGCTTAATCGGACGCTCATTGCGGGCGATAGTTGATATGAAGGCGCTGGGTGAACGAAGCATTCTAATTGACTGTGATGTATTGCAGGCAGATGGTGGAACGCGCACAGCCTCGATCACCGGCTCCTATGTGGCCCTGGTCGATGCGATTAATCACCTGATCAAATCCGGCAAGCTGAAAAGCAGCCCACTGCATGGTGCTATAGCCTCCGTTTCGGTCGGTATTTATGAGGGTGTGCCGGTGCTGGATCTGGATTACCCGGAAGACTCAAATGCGGAAACCGATATGAACCTGGTGATGAACGACGCCGACAGCTTTATCGAAATTCAGGGTACGGCAGAAGGCCATGCCTTCCGCATGGATGAATTAGAGGCGATGCTGGAACTGGGTAAGGGCGGGATTCGTAGCCTGCTGGCGCTGCAGCAACAGGCTCTGGCTGGCTAGGGGTATGGATAGCGCACCACATCGCGTCGTGCTGGCCAGCGGCAACCAGGGCAAGCTCAGGGAACTGGGGCAGATGCTCGCTGGCCTGCACATGGAAGTCCTGCCGCAGTCCGGATTTGTCGAGATTGAGGCAGAAGAGACGGGTCTGAGTTTCGTGGAGAACGCGATCATCAAGGCTCGTCATGCCGCCCGGCTTTCCGGTCTTCCGGCGATTGCCGATGATTCGGGTATCGAGGTTGATTGTTTACAGGGTGCGCCGGGAATTTACTCGGCGCGCTATGCCGGGCAGGGTGCCAGCGATGCGGAAAATCTGCAGAAATTACTGGCCGACACCGCGCACGTGCAGGAAGCTCAGCGTAGCGCGCGTTTTCACTGTGTGATGGCCTATGTCCGACACGCCGCCGATCCGACACCAATCCTGTGTCATGGCATATGGGAAGGCTCTCTACTGCGCGAGCCGCGCGGCACCAACGGCTTCGGCTATGACCCGATCTTCTACGTGCCGGAGCAGGACTGCAGTTCTGCGGAGTTGTCCCCGGACCTGAAGAATCAACTCAGTCATCGCGGTCAGGCGCTGAGACAGTTGCTGCAGGCACTGGCCGAGCATTATCAACTGGATGTTTGATAGCCCGCCGGTTATTCCGCTCTCGCTCTACGTGCATCTGCCATGGTGCGTGAAGAAATGTCCCTACTGCGATTTTAATTCCCACCAGATGCGGGAAGAGATCCCGGAGCAGGATTATATCAATGCCCTGTTGACCGATCTGGAACAGGATCTGCCAGCAGTCTGGGGGCGACGCCTGCACAGCGTATTTATCGGTGGTGGCACGCCGAGTTTGTTTTCCGGTCAGGCTATCCAGCAACTGCTCTCCGGCTTACGTGCACGTATGGCGATCACGCCGATGACAGAAATTAGCCTCGAGGCTAATCCGGGGGCAGTGGATGAGGCGCACTTTGCCGCCTACAGGCAAGCCGGGGTGAACCGGCTGTCGATTGGAGTGCAGAGTTTTGATTCAGAACAGTTGCAACGTATCGGACGTATCCATGATGCAGAGCAGGCCAGCCATGCTGTGGCCGTCGCCAGACAGGTCGGTTTTGATAATCTGAATATTGACCTGATGTTCGGTCAGCCGCAGCAGGACATTGAGAGTGCCCTGCAAGATCTGCAAACAGCGATAGACCTGGGGGCAGATCACATCTCCTGGTATCAGTTCACCATCGAGGCGAACACCCAGTTCGCTCATCAGCCACCGGTGTTACCGGACGACGATTTACGCTTCGCCATGCAGGAGCAGGGGCAGGCCCTACTCGCCTCGCAGGGCTATGCTCAATATGAAGTGTCGGCCTACGCAAAGTCCGGCAGGCGCTGTCAGCACAACCTTAATTACTGGGAGTTCGGAGATTATCTGGGTATCGGAGCGGGTGCCCACGGCAAGATCACCGAACCACAGGCAGGGCGTATTTCACGCACTGTGAGGAAACGGCATCCCAAAGATTATCTGCAATTAATCGGTAAACCGGCAAACACTGAAAGGAATGATCTGCTGGAGTCGGAACAGATAATATTTGAGTTCATGCTCAATGCCCTGCGTCTCAGGCAAGGTTTTGACTTTGAGTTGTTTGAACAACGTACGCGCCTGTCGCGTGAGGTATTACAGCCCATCATCACCGTGGCCGAGCAGAAGAAACTCATAGAGAGCGACGCCAGGGGAATTCGTCAGACCGAACTTGGCTGGGCCTTCCTCAATGAGCTGTTGTGTCTCTTCCTGCCAGAGCAGGCTACCGAAACCTAGGGCGCGCCGCGCACCTCGACCTGACGGATTGCGAAATCACCCTTGAGGTTCTCGATTACGAGTCCATCAAAGGCATCCCGGTAGCTGCGGTCTCGTACTTCCAGAAGTGTCTTGCCATCCAGACTGACCACCATCGTACCTTGTGTGTCTCTGGTCCAGCGTATCTGATGTACCTTGCCATCAATAAGGTTGAGGGGTTCGGCATAGACATCCAGTACGGACTCACCACCACGGCTCGACACGCGGTTCAGGCTCAGGGAGGCTTCACCACGGACGGTATTATTAAAGTAATGCAGTCGATAACCCGGTCGGCTGGCGCTGCCCTGGTAGGGACCAAACAATAAATGTCCCTGTCCCTGCCCATTCACGTCTCGACTGCTGAGCTGCAGGTCGATGGCAAAGGCATTCGGCATCGCGAAGCCAGCATTCACTGCAGCGGAACCGGGCTCAGCCGAGCTGGTATTGCCCTCGCGGCGATCATCACTTTCCAGGGCCTGTTCCAGAAATGCGCCCAACAACGCGGCGGCCAGATCCTCCTTACCCTTCTTCTGTGTTGGCTCGTCAGCTTGCTGATTGTTACCGGAGACCACTGATCGCAGGCCGAAACGCCAGTCGATCAGAAACTCTCCCGATAGCACCTGCCAGGGGGCAGCCGGTGCCGGCCCACGAGAGGAAAAATCATCAAACAGGATCTGTCGT
>JBFIID010000056.1:0-10773 GCA_041601415.1 Gammaproteobacteria bacterium | reverse complement strand
TGAACGGGTGATGTGAGGGATAAGGAAGGCCCTTCGACGGGCTCAGGGTGAACGGGTGATGTGAGGGATAAGGAAGGCCCTTCGACGGGCTCAGGGTGAACGGGTGATGTGAGGGATAAGGAAGGCCCTTCGACGGGCTCAGGGTGAGCGGTGGTCTTGGGTAACTCGCTCAGGCTGAACGGTTGATATAAAGATCAAACCGCTGCCGTTGCCAGCCGCGCAGGCTGATCCCGAATAAACGCATGCACCGCTGCCGCCATTAAACTCAAACCAATCGCCACCCCCCACACCGGCAGATAACTGCCGGTTGCATCGAACACCGCGCCGCCCAGCCAGCCGCCGAGGAACGAACCGATCTGGTGGGAGAGAAAGACGATACCGCTCAGCATCGACATGTGCCCGACACCAAACATGGTCGCCACCAGTCCATTGGTCAGTGGCACGGTGCCGAGCCAGAACAGGCCGATCAGGGCACCGAACAGGTACACCGTCCAGTCGCTGATCGGCAGGATCAGGAAGGCGGCAATGATCAACGCACGCATCACGTAGAGGAATACCAGTAGATGCGATTTGTTGCGTTTGCCACCGAGGTAGCCGGCCATCAGTGTACCGATGATATTAAACAGGCCGATCAGGGCCAGTGCCGTGACACCAACGCCCGCCGTAACACCCAGATCGGTGATGTAGGCTGGCAGGTGCACACTGATGAACACGACCTGAAAGCCACACACGAAGAAGCCCAGACACAATAACCAGAAATCCCGATATTGTGCGGCCTGCGCGAAGGCCTCGCGGATACTGGTATTTTCATGCGAAGTGACCCGGCCCTGATCGGCGCGCATGCCTCGGGCCAGCGGGATACTCACCAGCATGATGGACGCCATGATCATGAGAGCCACAGACCAGCCATAGCTACCGAGCAGGAAGCCCCCCAGGGGCAACATTGCGAATTGCCCGAAGGAACCCGCTGCGCCCGCAATACCGAGTGCCATGCTACGCTGTTCGAGACTCACGGTGCGTCCAATAGCGGCGAATATAATTGAGAACGAGGCGCCGCTGAGGCCGAGGCCGACCAGCAGCCCACCGGAGAAATAGAACATCAGCGGGGTCTGTGCCTGTGACATGCAGAACAGACCAATCGCATAGATCAGCATGCTCATCATGGAGACCCGCATCGCGCCGAGTCGATCGGCCAGAGCACCGGTAAACGGCTGGCTCAGTCCCCAGATCAGGTTTTGCAGGGCAATGGTCAGGGCGAACACCTCTCTGCCCCACTGATTGGCATCCGTCACCGGTGCCAGAAAGATTCCGAAGCTATGCCGGGTTCCGACTGTCAGAGACAACAGCACACCGCCGGTGATGATTACCATCAAGCCTTTTTTCATGTCGCCTGACCCACTCGGATTAAACACTGGCAACAAGCATAAACCGCGTTCCTGATTTACGACAGACCCACGCTACAAAACCATCGCTGCTGGTATAGACTCTCTATGCACAGATGATTAGTATAAATTCACCCATTGTTTGACTAGAGAGGACTCTATTGTGGATAGCTTAACCCCACCAGCCAACGGCCAGAAGATCACCATAAGTGACGGAAAATTGAATGTGCCTGATAACCCGATCATCCCTTTCATAGAGGGTGACGGTATCGGCCCTGATGTATGGCGCGCCGCATCTCGCGTTCTCGATGCTGCCGTAAATAAGGCCTATAACGGGCAACGCAAGATTGAATGGATGGAAGTGCTGGCCGGTGAAAAAGCCAACAAACTAACAGGGAGCTGGCTACCGGATGACACCCTGGCCGCCTGCCGCGAATATCTGGTTGCCATCAAGGGCCCGCTGACCACACCCATCGGCGGTGGTATTCGTTCCCTCAATGTAGCCCTGCGTCAGATCCTCGATCTGTATGTCTGTCTGCGCCCCGTACGCTGGTTTGTGGGTGTCCCTTCACCGATCAAGAAACCCGAACTGGTGGATATGGTGATCTTCCGTGAAAACACCGAAGACATATATGCCGGTATCGAATTCGAGGAAGGCTCTGCAGAAAACAAAAAATTCCTGAAACTGTTTGAAGAAAACTTCCCCAGTTATTTCCAGAAAATCCGTTTCCCGGATTGTTCGGGCATCGGTATCAAGCCTATCTCGAAGGACGGCACTGAACGCCTGACCCGCGCCGCCATCCAGTATGCCATCGATAATGGCCGCAAGAGTGTGACCTTTGTGCACAAGGGCAACATCATGAAGTTCACCGAGGGCGCTTTCCGCAACTGGGGCTACCGACTGGCGGAGAATGAATTCCCGGATCAGACCTATACCTGGGATCAGTGGGAAAAGACCGCCGCCGAACATGGCGCGGCCGCAGCCAATGCCGAACAGGAGGCCGCCCTCGCCTCCGGTAAGGTGCTGATCAAGGATGCGATTGCAGATATTACCCTGCAACAGGTGCTGACCCGGCCCACCGATTTCGACGTGGTGGCGACCATGAACCTGAATGGTGATTACCTCTCCGATGCCCTGGCCGCACAGGTCGGCGGTATCGGTATCGCCCCGGGTGGCAACATCAACTACATGACCGGTCATGCAATCTTCGAGGCAACCCACGGCACCGCACCGAAATATGCCAATCTGGACAAGGTGAATCCGGGTTCTGTGATCCTGTCGGGTGAAATGATGCTGCGCTATCTTGGCTGGACCGAGGCCGCCGATCTGGTGATACAGGCGATGGACTCTGCAATTGCCGATCGCAAGGTCACCTATGATTTCGCGCGTCAGATGGACGGTGCAACCGAGATCAAATGCAGTGAATTTGGCGATGCCATGATCGCAAAAATGTAAGCCCTGCGAAGTGCTTAACGAAACGCAGCGGGATCTGGTCGCAGACGCGTCACAGATAATCTATAACGGATTCATCCGCTACAACATCAACTTCTACCGGATCACGCGGCGGGCCCGTTCGCGTTTCGAAGAGCGCGACTGGAAAGGGCATCAGCAGGATATTGTTGATCGCGTTGACCTCTATGAAAAATGTGTGCAACGCATTGTCATACAGGTCAATAAAATTCTGGGCGATCGCAGTACCGATCACGAACTCTGGAATGAGATTCGTCATTACTTCGGCCTGCGTCTGGACAACATGCCGGACGCAGGTTTTATCAAGACCTTCTTTAATTCCATTACCCGCCGTGTGTTTAACACCATCGGCACCGATCTTAATCTGGAGTTTGTTTCATCCAGTTTTGATGAAGATCTGGAACTTGCCCGTTCGCTGTACATCCGGCATTACCCCTACTTCGGTTCACTGGAACAGACTTTTGAAACGGTGCTGGAGGACTTCGGGCATAGTGTGCCGTATTCCGACCTTGATAAAGATACCGCCCTGATCGCCGCTGAGATTGAGGCCTTTACCCACTGCCCGGATGGCACCCGGGAATACATCAGTTTTGAATTTATCGACTCGGTGTTTTATCAGGCACCGCGCGCCTATCTGGTGGGTCGCATTGTGTTTGCAGACAGCATCTGCCCACTGGTCATCGCGCTCAAAAATGGCGATGCGGGGGTCGAGGTCGACGCGGTGCTGATGTCCGACGAACAGGTCAGTATCGTCTTCGGTTACACCCGCTCCTATTATTTCGCAGAGCTAAATTCCGTCATGGGAGCGGTAGGATTTCTGCACTCAATCCTGCCCAGCAAACCCATCAACGAGCTGTACACCATTCTTGGCCGTCTACGTCAGGGCAAGACGGAACGGGTACGGATCTTCAATGAACACCTGAAAAACACCAATGACCAGTTTGTGCTGGCAGCCGGTGATCGCGGTCTGGTGATGATCGTCTTCACCCTGCCCTCCTATGATCTGGTGTTCAAGGTGATCCGCGACCGCTTCGGTTATCCCAAGACCATTTCACGTCAGGATGTGCTGGATAAATACAAGCTGGTATCCAAACATGACCGCGCCGGACGCCTGATCGATACTCAGGAATTTAAAAATCTGGAGTTCCCGGTGGATCGCTTTTCCGAGGAACTGTTGCAGGAACTCGCCAGCGAGGCCGGAAAGACAACCCGCATTGTCGGCGATCAGATGCTGCTCGAGCACGTCTATGTCGAACGCCGGGTACGCCCGCTTAACCTGTATCTCAGGGAAGTCGATCAGGCAGCACGGGAACTCGCAATTCTGGATTATGGGCAGGCACTTCGAGATCTGGCCCAGACGAACATCTTTCCCGGTGACCTGTTATTGAAAAACTTCGGCCTGACTCGCCATCGTCGAGTGCTGTTCTATGACTATGACGAAGTGGCACTGGTCACCGAGTGTAACTTCCGCGAGATACCACAACCACATGATGAAATGGACGAGATGCGCTCGGGTTCCTGGTTCTATGTAAACGAAGATGACATCTTCCCTGAGGAGTTCATTAATTTTCTGGCCATGGATCAGAAACTACAGGAGGTCTTCAGGGCGGTACACAGTGATCTACTCACGGCCGATTACTGGCGTGCCGTCAAACAACGTCACCTGGAAGGCAAGACATCGGTGGTGATTCCCTATTCAAAGCCCGGCCCAGTCGACTAGACAGGCTTCATCTGGTACGAACTTAGCTGAATAAAACGCGTTTCAGACCGTTATCTAGACCTTCGTTATGTTCTTGCCCAGCCTCCATCACAGCTATAATGCTGCTCGGAATTTTTTCATTCTTGGGCTACTTCTCAATTTCAGGACAACCAAAAGTCGTCCTCAAATACTAGCCCGGGGCCACAAGCCAAGTATTTTCAGGGGGAAAAATGACTACAGAGAAGTCAAAGATAATTTACACGCTCACAGATGAAGCACCCTTATTAGCAACCTGCTCCTTACTTCCTATCCTCAGAGTCTTTGCCTCTAGCGCCGATGTTGAGATTGCAAAAAGCGATATCTCGGTAGCGGCCAGGATCCTTGCAGAGTTCTCCGATTATCTGACTGACGATCAGAAAGTTCCCGATAATCTGGCTGAGTTGGGCCGTCTGACTCAGGACCCGAAGACCAATATCATCAAGTTGCCTAATATCAGTGCCTCACAGGGTCAGCTGGTCGCTGCCATCCATGAGCTGCAAGCAAAGGGTTACAACATCCCCGACTACCCTGAAGAAGCCAGCTCAGAAGAAGAAAAAGCCATCAAGGCGCGTTACTCGACAATTCAGGGTAGTGCGGTAAACCCGGTACTGCGTGAAGGTAACTCCGATCGACGTGCACCGGCGGCAGTGAAGCGTGCGGCCCGTAAAAACCCTCACTCCATGGCCAAATGGAGCCCGGCCTCACGTACTCACGTATCCCACATGCATGGAGGAGATTTCTACTCCCATGAAAAATGCATGACGATGCCAAAAGACTGTGATGTCAGAATGGATCTGGTGACAAAATCAGGCAAGACCATCGTACTGAAAGAAAAGACCTCACTGCTGAAGGATGAAATCATCGACAGCATGTACATGAGCAAAAAGGCGCTGTGTGATTTTTATGAGGCAGAAATGGAAGATGCCCGTGAAACCGGCGTGATGTTCTCCCTGCATGTCAAAGCCACCATGATGAAGATTTCCCACCCTATCGTTTTCGGGCATGCGGTTAAGGTCTTCTACAAGGAGTTATTTGAAAAGTACGGAGAGCTGTTCGATAAACTGGGGGTCAACCCGAATAACGGTATCAGCAGTGTGTATGAAAAGATTCAGACACTGCCCGCCTCCTTCCGAGAAGAGATTGAGCACGATATCCATGCCTGCTATCAGCATCGTCCAGAACTGGCGATGGTTGATTCCGCCAAGGGTATTTCTAACCTGCATGCGCCCAACGATGTGATCGTCGATGCGTCCATGCCAGCAATGATCCGTGCTGGTGGTCAGATGTGGGGCCCGGATGGCAAGCTCAAGGATACCAAGGCCGTGATGCCGGAAAGTACCTTTGCGCGTATCTATCAGGAAATGATCAACTTCTGTAAGACCCACGGTGCCTTTGACCCAACCACCATGGGTACCTGCCCGAATGTCGGCCTAATGGCACAGAAGGCCGAAGAATACGGTTCTCATGACAAGACCTTTGAAATCACTGAGGCCGGCACGGCACGTATTGTCGATCACGATGGTACGGTGCTGATCGAACAGGAAGTTGAAGAAGGTGACATCTGGCGTATGTGTCAGACCAAGGACGCACCGATTCGTGACTGGGTAAAACTGGCCGTCACCCGTGCACGCCAGTCCGGCATGCCCGCCGTATTCTGGCTGGATGAATACCGTCCACATGAACTGGAACTGATCAAGAAGGTGAAACTGTATCTTCAGGATCATGATCTGGAAGGCATCAATATTCAGATCATGTCGCAAACTCGCGCTATGCGTTACACGCTGGAGCGCATTATACGTGGCAAGGATACTATCTCCGTTACCGGTAACATCCTGCGTGATTATCTGACCGACCTCTTCCCTATCATGGAACTGGGCACCAGTGCCAAGATGCTATCTATCGTGCCATTAATGGCCGGTGGTGGACTGTTTGAAACGGGTGCCGGGGGTTCAGCACCCAAGCATGTGAAACAGTTGATTGAAGAAAATCATCTGCGTTGGGATTCGCTGGGTGAATTCCTCGCTGTCGCCGTTTCTCTCGAAGATGTCAGTATCAAAACGGGCAACAAAAGAGCAAAAATACTGGCAGAGACTCTGGACGAAGCAACCGGTAGCTTGTTAGACAATAACAAGTCACCTTCACGCAGAACCGGTGAACTGGATAACCGTGGTAGTCACTTCTATCTGGCCATGTACTGGGCACAGGCACTGGCAGCACAGAAAAAAGACGCTGAACTGGCGGCGCACTTTGCTCCTCTGGCTAAGGCACTGGTCGACAATGAACAGAAAATTCTGGATGAACTGAGTGCGGTACAGGGGCACCCCGTTGATATTGGTGGTTATTTCCAGGCTGATCCGGAGAAGACGAAGGAAGTGATGCGCCCGAGTGCCACTCTGAACGCGATTCTGGATTCTGCTTTGCAGTAGTCCGGCACAGTCCGGATTGTGTTGATCAAAGGCCTGACGGGTTCGCCCCGTCAGGCCTTTTTATGTTAGCCCGATTGTCTTTTTTGATTGAGTAATGGATGTGACTGCGTGTGCTCAACAACAAACGTTGAGGCACCCGAACAATCAGCACAGGTGAAGCCTGATCATTCAGCGTCAGTTTTAGATCAGCCCCATGCCACGTAACAATGTTACCGCAAGACTCGTACTGAGTAGCGAACCCAATGTTGTCATGACGATAATATTGGCAGCCAGAGGTGCATTGCCGCCCATCGATCGCACCATCACATAACTGGCGGCCGCAGTGGGTGCCGACGACATCAGCAACAGAACGCCTAGTTCAATCCCCCGAAACCCCACCCAGTACCCAACCAGTGTCATCAATAGCGGAACTATGATCAGCTTGAAAACAGATGCGATCAGCGCGCCACCAAAACTGTTTCTCAGGGCATGAAAATCAAGACTGGCACCGGTACAGATGAGGGCCAGCGGCAGTGTCATCTGAGCAAAGTATTCACCGCTTCTGATCACAAGATGAGGCAGTTCTATATCGCTCCATGCGAAGGGTAAGGCGAGTAAAATACCAATGATAAGTGGATTGGTAGCGATGCCCTTCAGCATACCGCTAACGCCCACCGCTCGGTGAAGTGAATGACTCAGGGTAATCACCGAGAGGATATTAAACAGGATGGTGACCAGCGCCAGATAAAGTGAGGCCGTCACCAGTCCCGTCTCTCCATAGGCATTGACACAGTACGCCAGCCCTATGATGCCCATATTCGAACGAAAACCGCCCTGCACCACTACCCCGCGATCCGTCGGACCAGGCACATATCTGGCGGCAACCAGTTCGAGTAATAACCAGACCGCGATTGTGACTACGACACCCACAGCAATGAGTCTCAGATTTGCTGTCTGTTCGATACTCGTCTGGCTAATACTTATAAAAAGCAGGGAAGGCAGCGTGACGTTAAATACCAGCTTTGATCCTATGTCGATAAAGTTATCGTTTATCAGCCGCCGCCAGTTAAGAAAAACGCCCAATGCCAGCACCACAAAAATTGGCCCGGTGATACTGAATGAAAAACGGAGGTTTTCGAAAAATGCGGACATATGCGGCCAGATAAACGAGTCAGTGGAGCAATCATCAAAGCAAGATTAATGCTATTAAAAAACAAACCGCTTGCCTAAACCAAACCGGTCTGCCGTGTTACGTCATGAATAAAAAAAGGGCGGTTTTTACACCGCCCTTTTTCTGTTTCGGTATGACTTCTACCGAATGAACCGCCGTTAATTAAAACTGGTTCATGGTGTTGTCTTTACCAGAGGCCTTCAGCGCGGCTTCACCCGCAAAGTACTCTTTATGATCATCACCCATGTCGGAACCGGCCATGTTCTGATGCTTCACGCAGGCGATACCCTCACGGATTTCCTTACGCTGTACACCCAGTACGTAGCCCAGCATACCCTGCTCACCGAAGTACTCTTTCGCCAGGTTGTCGGTAGACAGCGCGGCAGTGTGGTAAGTAGGCAGAGTGATCAGGTGATGGAAGATACCGGCTTCACGTGCGGCGTCGGCCTGGAAGGTACGAATCTTCTCGTCTGCCAGAGCTGACAGTTCAGTGTCGTCGTACTTCACGTTCATCAGGTCAGCACGATCATAGGCAGAGACATCCTTACCTTCTTCTGACATGGCATCGAATACCTGCTGACGGAAGTTCAGGGTCCAGTTGAATGATGGGCTGTTGTTGTAAACCAGCTTGGCATTCGGAACCACTTCACGGATGCGGTTAACCATGCCACCGATCTGTGCGACGTGAGGCTTTTCAGTCTCGATCCAGATCATGTCAGCGCCGTTCTGCAGCGAGGTGATGCAATCCAGAACACAACGGTCTTCACCAGTACCAGGACGGAACTGGAACAGGTTGCTAGGCAGACGCTTGGGACGTACCAGTTTGCCACCACGGTTGATCACAACGTCACCATTTTTCATGGTTTCCGGAGTGACTTCTTCGACGTCCAGGAAGGAGTTGTACTGATCGCCCAGATCACCAGGCTCACGTGTCACGGCGATCTGCTTGGTCAGGCCAGCACCCAGTGAGTCGGTACGAGCAACGATAACACCGTCGTCGATACCCAGTTCCAGGAAGGCGTAACGTACGGCGTTGATCTTGGCCAGGAAGTCTTCATGAGGTACGGTCACCTTACCGTCCTGATGACCACACTGCTTCTCGTCAGAGACCTGATTTTCAATCTGAATACAACAGGCACCGGCTTCAATCATCTGCTTGGCCATCAGGTAGGTGGCTTCGGCGTTACCAAAACCGGCATCAATATCAGCAACAATAGGCACAACATGTGTTTCGAAATTATCGATTTTGTCCTGTACAGCCTGCTTGGCGGCACCTTCAGCGGCGTCCAGCTCACGGAACAGACCACCCAGCTCACGGGCATCGGCCTGACGCAGGAAGGTGTACAGTTCTTCGATTAGACCGGCAACCGTAGTCTTTTCATGCATGGACTGGTCGGGCAGAGGACCGAACTCGGAACGCAACGCAGCAACCATCCAGCCTGACAGGTAGAGATATTTTTTCTTGGTGGTACCGAAATGCTTCTTGATGGCAATCAGCTTCTGCTGACCAATGAAACCGTGCCAGCAACCCAGAGACTGGGTGTACTGAGAAGAGTCAGCATCATAAGCAGCCATGTCGGCACGCATGATTCCTGCGGTATATTTAGCGATATCGAGACCCGTTTTGAAACGGTTCTGAATTCTCATACGCGCGGCGGACTCAGGGTTGATTGCGTCCCAGGAACTGCCCGCTGACTTGCACACCTCTGTCAGGGCATCGGTGGCCTTCTTGTATTCTGACATTTTCAATCCTCAAAATTTAGTGAACTGCGAATTCTGTCACAAAGATGTAGTTGCTTCCAGACCCTGACGCACAGGAGTCCTCATCAATCTCCCGGCACCCATTGACGGGCGGATAACGATTTGTGTGACATAGCATGAACGCTGAATTTGCCGCTCATGCGGCGGCATGTGGACTCAACTATCAAGTCTGCTATTCAGCGAATGGCAGGCACGGTAAAGCGTAGAGCATGATTTGACAATTCAATATACACAATGTTTAGTATTGGTTTTTTCAATGATAGATTGATCTGGATTATGAAAACGAGCTCAAAACGCTTTTATTACCGCCAAAATCGCCTCAAACAACTGCGTGCGTTCTGCTATGCGGCGCAGACAGAGAGCATCTCCAGGGCGGCGGAAAGTATGTTCCTCAGCCAGCCAACGGCCTCTTTGCTCGTCGGTGCTCTGGAAAAAGAGCTGGAGGTCTCGCTGTTTGAACGACATGGGCCGCGCATAAACCTGACTCCGGAAGGCCGGATCCTGCATGCACTGGCACAACCACTCGTAGAACGGCTTGAAACCTTGCCTGAGGTTTTTATGGAGCAGTGTACTAACAAGGTGACCGGCAGGCTGGTTGTGGCGGCCGGTGAGTCCACCCTGCTCTATATATTACCGGACGTGATTGAGGAGTTTTCCCGGCTCTACCCGCAGGTCGAGTTTCATCTTCACAACCTCACTGGCCGGGATGGAACTGCTATGTTGCGAGCCAATGAGGCCGATCTGATGGTGGGCACCATGCCTGAACGGGCCTCAGACATGGGCTACTACCCGGTTTTTTCCTATGAACCGGTATTGATGACCCCCATCGACCACCCACTCACGCG
>JBFIID010000055.1:0-10849 GCA_041601415.1 Gammaproteobacteria bacterium | reverse complement strand
TGATCTGGAAGAGGCGGAAGCGCTGGGGTGCCTGGAGTTGGATGAAGAAGATCTGGCCCTGTGCACCTATGTGTGCCCCAGTAAGTACGATTACGGCCCCATTCTCCGCCGCAATCTGAACACGATAGAAAAAGAAGGATAAAAAGCCGAAAAAAGGTAAACACAAAAAATCTGACGTAGAGAAGAAAGATAAGACGGATAAGGCCGGTAAAAAGAAAAACGATAAATCGTCAGCGAAGAAATCCAAAAAAGATAAAAAGTCTAAAAAGAAAAAATCCAGAGACAATAAATAGCGTCGCCGGAGTTAACTGTCGGCGTGTTCCTCCGGCGTAATTTGCGCCTTCATCAGGTGCAGGCCGTCAGTCAGCAGTGAGACGGTAACGTTGGCGCCAATCGCGAGCGCATTACGTCGCGCGGCGTGGGTGGCAACACGGAAGATCAGGGTCTTCTGGGTGACACTTTCGACCTGCATGCTAACAGTGGTGCTGTCTCCCAGACTCACCAGTTCGGTGATGATGCCGCTCACAGGATTTTCCCGTTCCCCGCGCGAAGGTCGATCACGGCGGTGCATCACAATATGGGATGGGGGGATCACCCATTCCACCTGTTCGCCGGATTCAAACTCGGGCATATAGCGACCGTTCAGGCGTTGTCCGAGCCAGTTAATCCGGGTGAAGTTGGCCTCTTCGCTATGCTGTTCGACAGTCGCCGTAAAGATGTTTCCCAGATCCATCAGACGCGCGACCTGTGCCGATTGCGGCTGGTTGAGTACCGTCTCAGGCGCGCCATTCTGCAGGGTCACGCCGCGATGCAGGACATAGATTCGATCTGCCAGTGCTGCGGCCTCTTCCAGATCATGTGTGACCAGCAGGATCGGGATCTGAATCTTGCGGCGTAACATCACCAGCTCCTGCTGTAATTTACGACGTGTCACCTGATCGACGGCGGAAAACGGTTCGTCCAGCAATAACACCCGGGGTTCGCGGGCCAGCGCCCGCGCCAGAGCCACGCGTTGACGTTGACCACCCGACAACTGATCCGGCAGGCGTTGTTCGAGTCCCTCCAGGTGTACCAGCGAGAGGAGCTGGGCGGCACGCTCGGCGCGTTGCTTGCGCGGCAGATGACCGAGTGCCGTGGTGATATTGTGCTGCGCACTGAGATGTGGAAACAGGGCGTAGTCCTGAAATACAAAACCGACATGCCGCTGTTGCGCGGGGGTGTTGATGCGGCGTTCACAGTCTAACCATGCCTCACCATTGCAGTGGATATGGCCCTGCTCAGGTGTCGCCAGTCCCGCGACGGCGCGCAGGATTGAGGTCTTGCCACTGCCCGAGGGGCCAACCAGCGCGATCAGTTCTCCGGCACGACATTCAATGCTGGCCTGCAGGGTGATGGGGCGCTGCTGGCGAATGCTAAGGCTGAGTCCCGGCTTATCTGTCATGGCCGAACCTGCGCTTGCCGGACAGCATATAGACGGTGCCGATGGTGATAAATGAGATCAGTAACAGGCTGGCCGACATATAGGCGGCGGCGTCGTTATCGAAGGCCTGAACACGGTCATAAATGGCGATTGCGAGGGTGCTGGTTTCTCCGGGGATATTGCCGCCCACCATCAGTACCACGCCGAATTCACCCAGAGTGTGTGCAAAGGTCAGCGCCAGTGCGGTAATCAGACCCGGCCAGGCCAGCGGTAGTTCGATGCGCCACAGGGTTTGCCAGTGACTCAGGCCACAGCACCAGGCGGCTTCACGCACATTCTTCGGGATCGCTTCAAAGGCGCGTTGCATTGGCTGTACTGCAAAGGGCAGATTGAAGATGATCGAAGCGAGTAGCAGGCCATCAAAACTGAACACCAGGTGTCGTCCGGTCAGGCTGTGGTACAGACTGCCAAGGGTGGAGTCCATGCCCATCGAAACCAGCAGGTAATAGCCCAGCACGGTGGGCGGCAATACCAGTGGCAGGGCGATGGTGGCCTCTACAAAACCCTTACCGGCAAACTCTGACCAGGCCAGGATGCGACCCAGAATGATCGCCAGGGGTAACAGGCAGAGACAGGTCAGCAGTGCCAGTTTCAGGGATAGTTCGAGGGCCTGGGTATCCACGATCAGTCCTTTAACTCGGTACTGAAACCGTAGTGACTAAGGATCTCGCGCGCTGCGCTATTCTGTATGAAGCGATAGAACAGCTGCGCCGTGTTTCCGGCATTTTTCAGTAGCACCATGCGCTGGCGCAGAGGCTGATGCCAGTCAGCCGGGATCAGAACGCCACGGCCCTTGCCGCTAATTTCTTTCGCGGCATAGAGTGAGTGTGGAATGATGCCGCCTGCGGTAGAGCCGGAGCTGGCGAAGCGGGTTGCCTGTGAGGCATTTTCACCCATGACCAGACGTGGCTTTATCGCGTCCCACAATCCGGCATGTTCCAGTACCTGTTGGGCGGCGCGTCCATAGGGCGCGTGCTGTGGATTGGCGATCGCAAATTTGGAGAGACTGCCGCTGTCCAGCGCCTGTTTCAGTCCCTGTAGTTGTTCATCTACCTGCAGTGGTGACGGATGCGGTGCATAGAGCATCACCCGCCCCAGTGCATACAGTTCACCGCGGTCCCGGGTCAGCCCCAGTTCATGCAGGGCGAATACATAGGCCTCATCGGCCGACAGGAAGAGTTCGTAGGGTGCACCCTGCTGGATCTGGCGCTGGAAATTACCGGAGGAACCAAAGCTGAGACGTACCGAGAAGCCGGTGGTAGCGGTGAAATGTTCGGCGATTTCTCGCAACGCAAACTGTAGATCAGAAGCGGCTGCAATGGTTGGACGATCTACGGCGAAGCAGGTCTGGGTCAGACAAAGCAGACACAGGACTCGAGCGATCAGTCGCACACGCATTCCGGCTTCCCGTTGCTAAAGTCCATGACTCTATCAGCCTGTGCGGTGTCGAACCAGATCAGACCAGTTTGGAAAAGCGCTTTTGTTCCTGCTCGGGTGGAAGATAGGCATCAAATACCATACAGATGTTGCGAATCAACAGACGACCAGCGGGTAGTACCTCTATGCCTGCATCGTTCAGCGTTAATAACCCGTCTGTCTGCATGTTTTGCAGTTTCAGCAGTTCGGCTGAGAAGTAATCAACAAAATCAATCTGGTAATCACGGGCCACACTGGCAAAGTCGAGGCTGAAGTTGCAGATCAGTCGGGTGATCACATCACGGCGCAGGATGTCGTCGTCGTTCAGCAGATAACCACGGAAAACGGGTAGTTGATCCTGGCTGATGCGTTGCTCGTACTCGGCGATGCTTTTCACGTTCTGGCTGTAACAGTTGTTGACCTTGCCGATGGAGGTAATGCCCATGCCAATGATGTCGCAGTCTGCGTGGGTGGAATAACCCTGGAAATTTCTGTACAGCGTGCCTTCGCGCTGGGCGATGGCGAGTTCGTCTTCGGGTTTGGAGAAATGATCCATACCGATATAGACATAACCGGCGTCCGCCATGTGATCGATGGCATCGTGCAGGATGGCCAGTTTTTCCTGAGCGGAGGGCAGTTCTTCTTCCTTGATCTGGCGCTGGGTTTTGAACATCTGTGGCAGATGCGCGTAGTTATAGATGGCGACCCGATCCGGATTCAGTTCGACAACCTTTTCCAGGGTGGTAGCGAAACTGGCCTGGGATTGCAGTGGCAGACCGTAGATCAGGTCGACACTGATCGACTTGAAGCCCTCATCGCGGGCGGCATTGATCACGGCGGCGGTCTCGTCGAGACTCTGGATTCGGTTCACGGCTTTCTGCACGGCCGGATCAAAGTCCTGTACACCCAGACTCATGCGGTTGAAACCGAGCTCGCGTAATAGTTTTACCGTATCGCTTTTGGTCTCTCTGGGATCAAGTTCGATGGAATATTCGCCGGTATCATCGTCATACAGACTGAAGTTACTTCTGATGTGCTGCATCAGATCGCGCATCTGCTGATGATTGATAAAGGTTGGTGTGCCACCGCCCCAGTGCAGTTGCTCGACCATGCGGTTACGGTCGAAGACCTTTCCCTGTAGTTCTATTTCATGGTGTAACAGATTTAGATACGGGTCGGCATGCTTACGGTTTTTGGTGATGATTTTGCTGCAACCACAGTAGAAACAGACGGTGTCACAGAAGGGCAGATGGAAATACAGTGACAGCGCCTTCGGGCTGCTCTCATCGTTAGAACGATTGACGCAGTCCATATAGGTGTCGACATTGAAGCTTTCGTTAAACTGCACAGCGGTCGGATACGAGGTGTAACGCGGGCCGGTCTTGTCGTAACGGCGGATCAGGGATTCATCAAATACGAGTGTCTGTTTCATGCTGGAAGTATATCTCAATATGCTGGCAAGTATGACTCTCGCGGTGACAGTCAACCTGCCCGATTCGGGATGAGGGATACTAGAGCCTGTGAGGCGAGGGGATAATGATCCAGGTCAAGGATGAAGAAGACGCAATATCCCTGTAATCCCTGTGCCTATGGGGCAGACTTATTGTTTACAGCTCAGGGGGGGCTGACCAGTTTTGTCGGTGGATTTTTTTCGGGAACCTGCATCGGCCCCTGGCGCAGCAGGTCACAGATTTCAGCGGCGGTCACCGGTTGACAGTAAAAGAAGCCCTGCACCCGATCACAACCATTCTTGCTGAGGAAGTTTGCCTGTTCGATGGTCTCTACCCCTTCAGCGACGATCTCCAGTTTTAGCCGGCGCGCCATGGCGACGATGGCCTCGATGATGATCTCGTCATCGCGATCATTGTCGATGTCGCAGACAAATGAACGATCGATCTTCAGGGTATCTATGGGGAATTTTCGCAGATAGGCGAGTGATGAATAGCCCGTACCGAAATCATCAATGGATAGTCGCGTACCCATCTTGCCCAGCGCAATCAGGGTGTTGATGGCCATGTTCGAGTCTTCCATCAGGACGGTTTCAGTAATCTCCAGGTCCAGTGTTCGGGCATCCAGCTTGTAACGATCAAGAACACGGGCAATGGAGTGCGTCAGCTTTTCACCCTGGAATTGATGGCCCGACAGGTTGACCGCAATCTGAATCTGCGGCAGTCCCTGATCCAGCCATTCTCTTGCATCCTTACAGGCCTGCTCCAGTACCCATTCGCCGACGCTGAGGATCATGCCGGTTTCTTCCAGTACGGAGACAAATTTGACGGGCGGTATCAGACCTCGTTCAGGATGGTTCCAGCGTACCAATGCCTCAACACCCGTGATGAGGCCGGTGTTGAGATCGATCTGTGGCTGGTAATGCAGGATGAATTCCTCGTTGAGGATTGCCGCACGCAGGCTGTTTTCCAGTTCCAGACGATCGGCCGCCTGCTGATTCATCTCGGCAGAGAAGTACTGGAAATTATTTCTTCCCCTGGCCTTGGCGTGATACATGGCGGCATCTGCATTGCGCAGTAATACTTCATTATTGTCACCGTCATTCGGGTACATGCTGATGCCGATACTGGCCTGAATGGTGAGTTCACGGTTTTCGATTAAATAGGGTTCTGACAGCACCTTGAGGATCTTGGCGGCGATCATGTCGGTGTTTTCAGAGGTATTGATCTGTTCCAGAATCACAGTGAATTCATCACCGCCAATGCGTGCCACGGTATCGTCTTCACGAATACAGCGTTTCAGGCGATCAGCTACTTCTGTCAGCAATCGATCTCCTACGGTATGTCCCAGTGAATCGTTGATCTGTTTGAAGTTATCAAGATCCAGGAACAACAGGCCTAACTGACGCTTCTCACGTTTGGCATGCGACAGCGCATGTTGCATACGATCCTGGAACAGACTGCGATTCGGCAGGCCAGTCAGTGTGTCGTAATTGGCCAGCCGGATCAGTTCATCGTCGGCCTCGCGGCGTTTGGTGATGTCTTCAAACAGCCAGATGCTGCCACGCTCCGGATGTTTGTCTGAAATCAGTTTGCACGAGAGTTCACACCAGAACAGACTGCCGTCCTTGCGCTTCATCTGTAGCTCCTGGGTGAACATCTTGAGTTCGCGGAAGTTCTGGGTGGCGATCTCATCCATTGATTCAAACACCTGGTAGGATGAGAAAATGGCCTCTGTGGCAGTGCCTTCGATATCCTCTCCTTCACGACCAAACATCTGCTGGAAGCGTGTATTTGCATATACAAAACGGCGTTCGCGGATATAGCAGACACCGACCAGAACATTCTCCAGAATGGTATCGAGTTCAACCGAGGTCTGGAGTAACTGTTGTTCGATCTGTTTGCGATCCGTAATGTCGTGTCCGGTTGAGATGATGGTGCCTTCTGGCAGTTTGAAGCTCGCCCACAGGACGGTCTTAATATCGCCATTGCGCGCCATCGGACGGGATTCCCTGAATACGCCGTCGTGGGTGTGGATGTCTTTCACCGCAGATGAATGCGAGTCATCATCCGGATACATGAGGTTCAGCACCTTAAGTCCACCCTGAATTTCTTCGAAGGTCCAGCCAAGTACTTTCTCAAGTTCTTTATTCCACAATACACATTCACCCGTCGGTTCAAAGCCGGCAATCATGACCGGGGAATTTTCATAGACGGTGCGGAATAAGGCCTCATTTTTGCGCAATTCCGATTCTGCTTTTTTAGACTCTGTGATATCGGAAAACACCACCGTGAAGTGCTGGTTTTCACGCAGTTTCATCGCCGTTAGAGACAGGCGCATTGGGAACTCGGTGCCATCCAGCCGACGTCCGGTGATTTCATGTCCGACAAGTAATAATTCACTGCTTACGCCCGGCATCATACAGAGTAGATGACTGCGCCAGTTTTTACGGTCGTATTCACTCATCAGTTTAAAGATATTGGTGCCGACCAGATTACAGTTCTGACAGCCGAAAATGTTATCCGCCGCCGGGTTGCTGGTGATGATGACTCCCGTTTCATCGATGGTAATAATGCCATTGGGAACGCCGTTCAAAACCGCCTGGATACGGGCGCGGTTTTCTTCCAGTGATTCGGTGTTCTCTTCCAGTTTGTTAATCGTATTCTGGTTGCGTTGTGCGAACCGGTTGAAGTCCCTGGCAATGTCAGAAAATTCGCTGTGTGTCATTTCGTCGAGATTCATACGGTGATTTAACTCACCCTCAGACAGGTCATGGAAGGCAGTTGATAATTGCGACAGGGGTTTTTTAATGCGCATGATGATCAGCGGTAAAAAGATCATCATGCCAAGCGAAAGAGCGAGGGCACTTAGAAAACTGATATTGAGTAAGTCTTTATGACTCGCCAATGCCTTTGTATGTGCCAGCGTAGGTGAAATGCGGTTGAGTTGGCCGGTAACAAAAAACACCCTGTCGAGTGCCTCAATCATGTCCTGAGTTGTGGTGCTTGATTGCTCTACAGCCTCGCGGAATGAATCAACCAGCACCAGTGATTTCATACGAAGCTGGTAGAGAGATTTATTACTGCGATAGGTTTTTTCGGTGATCCGGTCATATTCGCTGCGCAGTTGATCCAGCTCGGCGCTGACCACACGGTTTTCCAGAAACAGGTATTCCATTTTACCGATGTCCTGTTCGATCTGAATGGTCAGCGGGATCATCTCGTAGTCGACACGTCTAATCAGTTCGATGCGTTTGTTGCTGTGACTAATGTGATGAGTGAGATCAACGAGTAGTGGCAGGTGCTGCTGTAATTGCTGGCCGAGTCTGATGACATCGGGTCTCACCTTTTCAGGCAGGGGGGCGTTTACCGTCTGATTCAGAATCTGGGTGACCTTGCCACCAAAAGCGGCGATCTCGGCCTCCAGAAAATCCACCGCCTGTTCCAACTCCTCAACGGAGAGCAACAGTTCAAAATAACGATCCTGCAAATTGTTGTCGGCCTCCAGAAAGGTCTGATAACTTGCATCGAAGTTGGACAGATGAAGCTGGGCGGATTCCGACTCGCCGAGGAAGCTGCGCAGGTGGCTTAGTTTGCGCTGCATCTCTTTTTCAATCAGTTGTCTTGGAACCAGATTTGATACTTCCTTACTACTGGTTTTTGATAGCAGGATTTTCTGGCGCTGCGCATACTGGGCAACGGATTTGTGCAGGGCGAGGTCATTCAGGTTCTTGCTACGGCTGAAATTAGCTTCACTGGCCCTTTCCCGGGTATCAAGCTGGTTGGTCTGAAAATAAACCGCCGCGATCACTGCCAGCGAGATACCGGCGAGCAGGGAAAGGAGGCCTGCCAGCTGCTTGACCGTGAACCTGGAGAGAAGCTGTTGCATCATTAAGGCGATGCCTCAATTTGACGCGCAGCAGTTTGTTGTTGAGACATGGCTATAACCGATAGTTTTGCTGTGTTATTGCTTATCGGCAGCTCAGCAGCTTTCTTTAGAGCTGCTGAGTAACGTAATCAGGGTGCTGGCAGACAGAAACAGCCGTTTCAGGCATGTCTGGAATAGCGTTTTTCCACGTATGCATTGACCAGTTGTTTAAACTCTTCAGCAATATTGTCGCCACGCAGGGTGGTGAATTTTTCGCCATCGACGAAGACTGGCGCGACTGGTGCTTCGCCGGTACCCGGTAGACTGATACCGATATCAGAGTGTTTGCTTTCACCGGGGCCATTTACCACACAGCCCATGACGGCAAGGCTCATGTCTTCAACACCTGTGTATTGTTCCCGCCAGATTGGCATCTGGCTGCGAACATAGGCCTGGATACTGTCGGCCAGTTCCTGAAAGTAGGTACTGGTGGTGCGACCACAGCCGGGACAGGCGGTTACCAGCGGGGTGAATGAACGCAGGCCCATGGTTTGCAGAATCTCCTGCGCCACAATGACTTCGTTACTGCGCGAACCACCGGGCTCCGGGGTCAGTGATACCCGAATGGTGTCACCTATACCATGCTGTAACAGGTAGGACATGGCGGCGGTAGACGCCACAATACCCTTGGAACCCATTCCTGCTTCGGTCAGCCCGAGATGCAGTGCATAGTCACAACGATCAGCCAGATCCTGATAAACGCGGATCAGCTTCTGTACACCACTGACCTTGCAGGACAGGACGATGCGATCACGTGCCAGGCCGATTTCTTCGGCCTTCGCTGCGCTCTCCAGTGCGGAGATAATCAGTGCCTCTTCCATCACGACATCGGCGTTCAGGGGATCTGCCAGTTTGGCGTTGTCATCCATCATCCTCGTCACCAGGGCGCTGTCGAGACTCCCCCAGTTGACGCCGATGCGAATCGGCTTGTCGTATTTAATCGCGGTTTCAATCATCGAGGAGAACTGCAGGTCTTTCTTCTTGCCAAAACCGACATTGCCCGGGTTGATGCGATATTTTCCCAGGGCCTGTGCACAGTCCGGGTATTTCTCCAGTAGTTTATGGCCGATGTAGTGAAAATCCCCGATCAGGGGCACATGACAGCCCAGACTATCCAGCATGTCGCGGATTCTGCCCACCTGTGCGGCGGCTTCTTCGGTATTGACTGTAATTCTGACCAGTTCAGAGCCGGCGGCAGCCAGTTGTTGAACCTGTTTGACCGTTGCCGTGGCATCGGCGGTATCGGTATTGGTCATTGACTGCACCACCACCGGTGCTTCACCACCGATGGTGATAGCGCCCACTTTTACGCCAACGCTGGGACGTCTCTCAAATGGGTTATTGGTTTTTGTCATGTTTCGTAATCGCTGCTGCAAAGGGCTGAGGGCGGCAAGTTTAACATATGCCCTGTGACTGTGAATCTGTACATACACCCTGAAAATGTAGGAAATAAGCTCATTAATAGAGGTCTATACTCAGGATTAGCCTTCCCGCCAGATGCACCACAGGAGCTCGCACCCATGCTGGAACCACAATTTATTGCCGCGCTCCTGAGTTGGGCCGTGCAGTTGAGCAGTTACAACTCACCACCGATGCCTCCAAACATCATTTACCAGCCGCACAGTTATTTTGTGGAACATGTCTGCAAGGGGCGGGAGTGTGGTGCACATGCCTGGTATGACAATAACGGTACAATTATTCTTGCACAGCGGTTTGAAGGTGTTGATTCTGCACTGACGCGCGGCATTATCGTGCACGAGATGGTGCACTATCTGCAGGATCTCAGCGGTAAGTATGAGGACGCCAACTGCAATAATTATCTGGAACGTGAGCGGGAGGCCTTTGCCATTCAGCGTGAGTTTATCGCCAGGGCAATGGGACAGGCCGCGTTTATTCGAATGAGGTTCTGGGAGTGTTGATGAATGATTTGCTGTAAGGGAGTGGCCTGTTGCGTATAGGTGTCGATCTGGGTGGAACCAAGATAGAAGCAATCGCGATGCAGGAGAATGGTGACATAGTGGTTCGCCGGCGAATCGCGACCCCGAGCGGGGGCATGCAGGCGACACTGATAGCGCTCCAGAGCCTGATCCAGCAGGTCGAGGAGCAGGCGGGGCAGTGCGGCACGATTGGTATCGGCATGCCGGGCGCTATTTCACCGGCCACTGGCCTGATTAAAAATTCGAATTCCGTGTGTCTCAATGGTCAGGCCTTCGTGCAGGAACTCGAGACACTCCTGGGGCGTGAGGTACGGGTCGCCAATGATGCCGATTGTATGACCCTCTCCGAGGCGGTCGATGGCGCAGGGCAGGGTGTACAAACGGTGTTTGGCATGATCCTCGGTACTGGCGTCGGTGGTGGCATTGTGGTGCAGGGGCAGTTATTGCAGGGGCCGAATGCGATTGCCGGGGAGTGGGGGCATAACCCGCTACCCTGGCCAAACCAGAGCGAGTTACCCGGGCCTGGCTGCTACTGTGGTAAATCATCCTGTATTGAAACCTGGCTATCGGGTCCCGGTTTGTGTCGTGATTATGCACAGGAAAATGGACAGCAACTGCCGGCGGAGGCCATTGTGCAGGC